>JAAYPD010000205.1 GCA_012520015.1 Methanomicrobiales archaeon | reverse complement strand
TTTTCACTCTTCTTTCGGTCGGAAATATCCCGGCACATCGAAAGAATTACACGCGAACCATGAAGGCTGAACATATGGGCAGACACTTCAATCGGAAACGAAAAACCATCTCTTCTGACATGCACACTCTCAAACACGAGATGCCCCTCCTGGATAAGTCTCCTGCTGATTTCAGGGGCAATTTTCCTGTCATATTCTGTACTGATATCAAAGAGAGTTTTATCTAAGAGTTCCTCCCTGGAATAGTCAAGAGTCTGGCATGCGGCATCGTTGACCTCGATAAACTTACTATGCGTCCCATCTTCACTCAGTTCATGTAAAAAGATCGCGTCTGATGCATTGTTGAACAACTGGCGAAAACGTTCCTCGCTCTCCCTGAGCGCTGCTTCGGCATTCTTCTGATCGGTTATGTCACGGAGAAGCTCAACGATGAGCTCTGTCTCTCCTTCTTCATTAAAAACCGGGTTGCTTGTACATTCAAGATATTTTCCAAGTTCAGGGACATATTTCTGGATGGTATATGGTTTTTTCTGGACTATTGCCCTGGCCGTTGCACATAAATCGCACTGCTTCTCCCTGCCGATCAGTTCAAAACACTTCTTTCCTACAACTTCAGATTGCGAAAGTCCCAGGGCCTCATATCCTGCTTTATTATACCTGATGATCGTGTGATCCGGATTCTGCAGCCCGACAATATCGCGGATACCGTCAAGCATCGCCTCAATCAGGTTGTTGGCCCGGATTAACTTCAGTTCTGATTCCTTTTTCTCGGTGATGTCAATAAATGATGCCATTACGGCAAGGGGCTTTCCTGTTTCGTCATTAATTAAATGGGCAGATGCCAAAAGCACGGCATCAGTGCCGTCTGCAAGCTCAGCCTCCATCTCGCCATGCCACATTCTATGTGAATAGATGGCCTTGGCTACTCTTTCGCCCTGTTCCGGATCCTTAAAGAAACTGGTTGCACTTCTTCCAATGACCTGATCTTTTGAATCAAATCTCCATATGGAGAGAAATGCCGGATTTACATGGGTGATGATACCTGAAAGACTGAATAATGCCACACCATTCATCGAGGATTCTATGGCATAATTCTTAAGGTACAGCTCTTCCTGGATCTCCTTTTGATGGAGGATTGCCCAGAGTTCATTTCCAAGGGCCATCAATGCCTGGCTGTCATCTTCCTCGTATGGTCCGGGTTTATTGGCAACTGCAAGCATGGCAATGACCTGTTCTCCATCCAGAACCGGGACACACAGGATCCTAAATATCCTGAGATTGCACTCCTGATGCCTGTCATCCAGGCAAATTTCCCTGGCATATGAATTATCAATGTGAGGTGCTTTCTTTCTGATAACGTCTGCCCAGATACCAGGCTCCTTGGCTGAGAACTTCATCCCGTTCTTCCGGTCATGATCCTGCATTTGTATCGGTGGTGACCAGGAATGAATAGTAACCTCTGTCTCATCCTCGTTGAGAACTCCAATGCAGGAGTACAGGCTTTGAGTGATGGTTCTTGATGCACCTGCTACATACTCCAGAAGTCTTTCTTTTGACTCGCATGATAGCCGGTTGAGTTCAAGAAGTGCCGAGATTCGTTCTGCCTGTAAAGCAGCCCGTCTTTCTGCTTTTTTTCGTTCGGTGATATCTGAGAAGATTGAATATACCTGGAAGGGAGTATCCTCCCCGTCATGGTAAAGGGGTGTTGAGTTTAAGAGAATCCACCGGTAATCATGAGAGAGAGGACTTGCGATTCCCACCACAACATTGCTTATCTTCCTGCCTTCACGAAATGCACGTATGGATGGCTGCTCTTCATAAGCAAGAGGGGAATAATCCTCGTGAATGGCGCTCCACCGTTTATCCAGGGAGGTCGCGCCGATCATGCGTTCATAAGGGACACCCAGGATACGTTCCGCGGCAGGGTTGGCCTCGGTAATAATTCCATTCCGGTCCTGGTATATAACTCCCTGCTCCATCGTTTCAAAGAGCATCTGGCGCCTGTTGTCCTGTTCCTGAAGGGCGGTTGTCGTCCTTTTATTCTGAACAGTAACCTTTATTTTTTGAGCAAGCTCTGCAAACTGCGATCTGATCTCCCCTCCTTTCTGCACGTACCCGTCTGCGCCAAGTTCAAATGAAGCGATGGCTACCTCTTCCCTGCCCTTCCCGGTAAACATGATAAATGGAGTCTGATCCCCGTTTTTTCTGATTGTGGACAGGAGATCAAGGCCGCTCATCTCATCCATATCATAATCTGCAATGATTGCATCGTACTGAGTACTTGCCAGCATGGTAAGCGCCTGTTCTCCTGATTCTGTGATATCAACGTCAAAACCGAAACATGTCACCAGGTAATCGCGGGTGGCTTTAAGGACCATCTCCTCGTCATCAACAAGAAGTATTTTCAGAGACGGGGAATCAGGCGGAGCAGGGATATTCATGAATTATTCTCCTGGCAATAATGTGGCAAGGTCCTTTTTTCCTATCCTGTCCTGTTCACTGGCAGAACCAGGGTTCGCAGCCTGACATGTTTGTGATTGGTCATATTTTTTAACAGACTCCAGGACTTTGCAGAGAGCATTATTCCTGAAGAGGGGTAGGTTTTGAGATATTATGGATGTTTCGCAGAAGACAAGGATATCCATCTGATGGAAGGCATCAATGGAAATATTTGACGGGGAAATGCCTGTCACGCTCCATAGTCATAGGCAACTACCTGTACTATTACTGATAGTAATAGTAATACCCGGTAATATAATTATACCGGTATGGTGATGACAAACCGATATGAGTAAGTTTATGCATAACAAAGCTAAGTATCAGCAGAGGATAATATCATGGCAACCTACAGTGTTGAGGCCCAGGCAGCCTTTGATGAAGATGGACCAGCAATACAGGTCCCCGTTAAGGCATCGCCAGGCGTAAGGACAAAGGGGGCAGGGACTATCCAGGTCGTTGAGTTTATTCTTGGCAATGAACTCTTTGCAGTAGATCTCTTTGATACAAGGGAAGTGATTACCCAGACCGAGGTGACTCCGCTTCCTAATACTCCTTCCTATCTGAAAGGCATAATCGATCTCAGGGGAATGATAACCACCATCATCGACCTGAAAGATCTCATGCATATAACTACAGAATCTTCCGGTAAGAAGAAGTCAAGGGTAATTGTACTTGATCGCTCGATCACCGAAAAGCCGATCGGCATCCTTGTCGATGATGTCTTCTCTGTTACAACCTATGGTAACGAGGATATTGATAAGGATAATACATCATCCCAGAAGACCCACCGGGATATCCTTGGGGTCATCAGGAAAAAGACTAAAACAACCGGTGAAAAGGATAAAAGCGGACTTGTCGTCTGGCTTGACATCAGGACCATGATTGAAAAAATCGCATCAGAACTCTGAAAAACCAGGCTTGTTCTTCTTTTATTTCCTGGGAATATCTCCGATTTATTTCTTTTTTTCCAGGTAACCAGGCATTGTATTCAAAATACAAATCTTTATCTGTCAGAGATAGAGATTATTGATCTGCCTCCGGGTTTACCCTGACTGGATATTTGTGCACATTCAAACGGGGGCAGCTAAAAAGCAGGATTGTGCATGGAAACCGGTATGATTGCCGGATTTCGTTCCATTCAGGATGAGTAACACGAGCTTTGTCGTGCTATTTACCTTAGACTGCAGGTAACAGATATGTTCACTGACAAAAAACATGCGGAATATCCAACCTTTTCTTCAAAACCACGCACTTATATCAACAGGATATTCAAAGCTGCCATCCGGTCACCGGAGTTGTGCAGGTTTTTGCAGTGGTCATCTGTTAACAGGCATCTGTCTATGGTAACTCGGGAAATATAGGTCGATAGGGCTTTCCTATCACGGTACGTGCAGCCGTGATAGCCCACAGCATTCATAAGAGGATATTTATGAAGTATGTTCAGACGACCTGTCCGTACTGCGGAACCGGATGTTCATTCAATCTGGTCGTAGACAACGGAGTAGTAACCGGGGTTGCACCTTATCAGCGTTCACCGGTTAATGAAGGAAAGTTGTGTCCAAAAGGGACATATGCCCATCAGTTCATCAACAGCCCGGACCGGCTTAAAAAGCCACTCATCAGGAAAGATGGAAAACTGACCGAGGCTTCCTGGGATGAGGCACTTAAACTGATAGCAGAAAAGTTCAGGTCATACAAACCTGATGAATGTGCCTGTCTTGCATCGGCCAGGGTCTCAAATGAGGACAATTATGCGATGATGAAGTTTGCCCGTGGTGTCTTAAAGACAAAACACATCGATCACTGCGCACGTCTGTGCCATTCATCCACGGTTGCAGGTCTTGCAAACATCTTTGGTTCAGGAGCTATGACAAACTCCATTGGAGATATCGCGGATTCAAATTGTGTGTTTATCATCGGTTCAAACACTTTTGAATGTCACCCGCTCATCGGCCGAAGGGTCATGCAGGCAAAAGCAAAAGGTGCAAAACTCATTTATGCCGATCCAAGGCTTACTCCTACCGGAAAGCAGGCAGATTTATATCTTCAGTTCAGATCAGGGACCGATGTTGCGCTCTTAAACGGAATTATGCAGGAGATCATAAGAAACGTTTGGGAAAACAAGGAATTTATCCAAAAACGGTGTAACGGATTTGAAGATCTTAAAGCGGAAGTCATGAAAGATGACTACAGCCTTGAGAATGTCTCGAAGATCACCGGTGTTCCGGCAGAGAAGATCAAGACTGCGGCAGAATGGTTTGCAAAGTCAGGGGCAAGTGCAATTCTTTACTCCATGGGTATAACCCAGCACACAACCGGAGTAGACAATGTAAAATCCTGTGGAAACCTTCAGATGCTGACCGGAAATCTTGGGAGGCCAGGGACAGGAGTGAATGCACTTCGTGGACAGAACAATGTGCAGGGAGCCTGCGACATGGGATGTCTTCCGGTTGTCTATACCGCTTACCAGAAAGTCATCGATGAAGCTGCCAGGAAAAAGTTCGAGGATGGCTGGAAGTTTCCGGATGGTATAGCAAAAGGAGAGAACGGATACGAAGTTACAACCCTGATGAATGTTCTGACTGATAAACCCGGGGAGATAAAATGCTTGTACATAATGGGCGAGAACCCGATGATATCAGATCCTGACATCACACATGTTGAGCATGCACTAAAGACTCTTGAGTTCCTCGTGATCCAGGATATTTTCCTGAACGAAACCACAGAGTTTGCAGACGTGGTCCTGCCGGCTGCCTGTTATGCAGAAAAGGACGGAACACAGACATCAACCGAACGAAGAGTTCAGATGTGGAGAAAAGCACAGGAACCACCAGGAGAAGCAAAAGGTGACTGGGAGATCATCGCTTCAATTGCAGAGAAGATGGGATATGGAGCCCAGTTCCCATGGAAGACCTCAGAAGAGGTGTTCAACGAGATGGCAGCACTTACCCCGTCCTATGGTGGTATGACCTATGAACGCCTAAACAGGCCTGAAGCACTTCACTGGCCCTGTCCTGCAAAGGATCATCCTGGAACCCCGATTCTCCATGGTGAAAAGTTTGGAATGCCTGATGGAAAAGGCCTTATGACAGGCATACCATTCAAGTGGCCACAGGAGGTTCCGGATAATGAGTACCCGTTTGTCCTGACCACCGGAAGATCAATCTGGCAATGGCATACAGGGACCATGACCCGCCGGTCTGCAAATCTTGAACAGGAAGAACCGACCGGATGGATTGAGATTAACACCGGGGATGCAAAGAAACTTGGCGTATCTGACAAGGAGAAAGTAAAGGCAAAGACAAGGCGTGGTGAGATAACCATTCAGGCAAGGGTGACTCCGGACATAATGCCAGGGGTCGTTTTTATTCCTTTCCACTATGTTGAATGTGCCGCAAATGTTCTTACTATCAATGCCCTGGATCCAGTTGCGAAGATCCCGGAGTCCAAGGCCTGTGCGGTGAAAATTGAGAAGATTGCGGAGGTGAAGTGAATGGCAACTATTGAGTCCAGACCAGCCATCAATGTCGGTGACATGGTCTATGCATGGACTACAGAGGACAAGATTGCAAAGAAGGCAGAATGTGGCGGTGCTGTCACCGGCCTTTTGAAATATGCCCTTTCCAATAAGATGGTTGATGCGGTTCTTGCCATTAAAAAAGGGCAGGACATTTATGATGCGGTCCCGACCATCATCACCAATCCGGAAGAGCTTGCAGACACTGCCGGATCCCTGCATTGTGGAACTGTCCTCCTTGCAAAAGTGGCCCAGAAGTTCCAGGAGAGCTCACCTGGCAGAAAACTTGCTGTAACTGTCAAAGGATGTGATCTCATGGCTTTGCATGAGATTGCAAAAAGAGACGGGGTAGACCTGTCAAAGCTGCTGCTCATCGGAGTTAACTGTGGTGGAACAGTATCACCGGTAAAGGCCAGGTCCATGATACAGGACGTCTACCAGGTCAATCCTGATATTGTTCACAAGGAAGAGATTGACAAAGGTCAGTTCATCATCGAGTATGAAGGCGGGCATAAAGGAATCTCCATTGATGAGCTTGAAGAAGAGGGATATGGCAGACGTTCCAACTGTCGCCGCTGCCTTTACAAGGTCCCCCGCCAGGCTGATCTTGCCTGTGGAAACTGGGGAGTGATCGGAGAAAAAGCCGGAAAGGCAACCTTTGTTGAGGTATGCAGTGGCAAAGGGGCAGAGCTCCTGCAAAAGGCTTTTAAAAGCGGAGTTATCGCAACTGCTCCGGCAGATCCAAAAGGGATAGAGATAAGAAAGAAGGTTGAGGGTGCCATGGTAAAACTTGGTCAGAAATGGCGTAAAAAGGACTTTACCTCACTTAAAACTGATCTCTGGAATAAAATTGCCGAAGAGACTTCCAGGTGTATCAAGTGCTACTCCTGTATCGAAAACTGCCCGGTCTGCATGCCTGTTTCTGGTAACGGGCCTGAGACGAAATCACTCATGGTAGAGCCAGGTGCGCTGCCCCCGTCACCGATGTTTCACATGAGACGGTTTGCCCATATTTCAGACTCTTGTGTCAACTGTGGCCAGTGCGAGGAGCTGTGTGCCATGGATATTCCACTGGCATTATTCTCTCATGCCATCAGGAGTGAAGCTGATACTGCCTTTGAACCAAAACTTGGAAGACCTGATTATTCCAATTAATTTTTTTCGCTTATCCCGGGCCATCTGGCAATGCGCTATAAATTACAAGTTACAATACCAATGGTTTACTGACATGTCACTTGATAAACTCAGGTCATCCATTGAAGAGAAAGATAGAGCAATCATCGCCCTTATAGCCGAACGAATGGATATCGTGAAGGAGATTGCAAGGGAAAAAGAACGACTGGGACTTTCTGTCAGGATTCCTGACCAGGCCAGTGCAGTTCTTGACCGGGCTATGAAAGAGTCCGCAAATCTTGGCCTTGACCCTGCACCAGTCCGCGAGATATTCCAGATCCTTGTCAGGATGAGCGAAGAGTTACAGGATCTTTTACGGGAAAAGAAAGGGTGATCTTTTCAGAATAATCCGGCCAGGATGATGGCTGCAAATAAGAACAGAATACATCCTGTGATGATCTGGATAGCCCTTTTCCGCTCAGTGCAAAGTCTTTTTATCCGCTCAGGATTTAAAAGCCATCCGACCAGGGCAGTCACCATGATAAGCGGAATAATGAATGAAAAGATGTAGATTAGGAGATAATACAGGCCCTGGGTTACATCAGCCCCTGGAGAGATCAACTGGAGAATGGCATGGTGCACCTCTCCGGTGCAGGGGAGAACAAAGATCCCGGCAAGAACTCCAAGGACAAATGCCAGGGGGATGGTTGATCTTTTCACATACCTGCATACGGTCCCTTCTCCCACATCAGGCTCAGCAGTTAAGCTCTCTTTTTCCTGGTTAAGTGCATCCTTGATCACCAGAATACCTGCAATGACTGCTATCACCGCCACCACAAATGGGAAGATATTGAAGATACCTGCCATCCCGGCAGGCAGGATGAAGGTGAAAATCCCGACTCCTGAGAGGAAACACATAAAGAACACTGCCGCAGAGTAGACAATACCTGCAAGGACGATCTTCTGCCTGGTTCCAAGACTTAAAATAAACACCAGAAGTATGGCAAGGGCTGTAAAAGCACATGGACTGACTCCATCAAGAAGGCCGGCACAGATAACAGGAGGAATACCAGGACCTGTCCCACCCTGCACTGGATCAAGGGCGGAGAATGAAGGGAGAATGGACGGCAATGAAAAACCCTTCCCGTTCAATTCTGCATACCCTTTCACCAGGGGATCAAGGTTGGTCCTTATCGCATAATTCCCTTCAAGCACTGCATTACCCATGAATATGATCGGAACCGATGCATACTGCCGGTTATACTCTGCCTTTAGTCCTTCAAACAGTTCCCTGTTTTCGGTACTGTTAAAAAGGTCGTAATAAGTGATGACAATATCAGGATTTGTCTTTCTGTATTCGTCCAGGAATGACAGGGAGCTGTGACATGCTCCGCAATGGGTATTGTAAAAGAAATGAACCGTGACTGGTTCAGCCGTCGTGTTCGGATCCTGAAGGATTGTGATGTAGGCTGTATCCTCGCCAATTTCGGTGCCGTTTTTCAGGTATACCGACCCACAGGCAGGGCCGGCAATACAGGAGAATAGCACCAGGACAATTATACAGGCCTTGAAAAATTCATCGTTCTTCGTATACGTCACACCTCTTCCAACCTCTCGGTAATCATGGTTCCTACTCCTTCGGCGGTGAAGAGCTCCATTATCAGGTTATGTGCAAGGTTGCCATTGATTATATGTGCATACGGAACCCCGCCGTGGAGGGCACGAAGAACGGCCAGCACCTTTGGGATCATTCCTTCTGACACAACACCTGATGCAATAAGATCTTCTGCATCCTGGGGAGTCATCCGCCTGTAGACCTTTGTCCGTTCACGGTCCATGATTCCGTCCACGTCTGTCATGCTGATAAGCTTATGAGCACCAAGTGCGATGGCCAGCTCCCCGGCTGCGGTATCAGCATTGATGTTAAGATCATTGCCATTCCGGTCGATCGCAAGCGGTGAAATGACCGGGATAAACTGATTGTCAAGGAGAGTATGAAGGAGAGCAGGCCTTATCTCCTCTATCTCACCCACATGCCCAAGATCAACCTCCTCCTCCCGGTTGTCAACCGTGACCTTCTGCCGGTCCATCTTCCTTGCAATGATGAGATTTGCATCATTTCCTGATATCCCGACCGCCCTTCCACCGGCACGGGAGACAAGAGACACTATCTTTGAGTTGATCTTGCCTACAAGGACCATCTGGGCAACCTCCAGGGTGTCATCGTCGGTTATCCGAAGACCAGATACGAACCGTGGCTGTTTGCCCATCGCCTTCATCTTCTCGGTTATCTCAGGCCCGCCCCCGTGGACAATCACGCACTTTATCCCGACAAGCTGCAGGAGGACGACATCACGGATGACCGTATCCATGATGCATGTATCAACCATGGCATGCCCCCCCAGCTTGATGACCATGCTCCGGCCATGGAACTTCTGGATATAGGGCAAAGCCTCCATCAGGACATCTTCACGCTTCATGTTGTGTACTTCCCGTTAATCTCAACATATTTTTCAGTCAGGTCGCAGCCCCAGGCAGTTGCCTGCTCTTTCCCAAGGCCAAGATCAAGTTCGATCCTGATCTCATCTCCGGAAAGAGCCGCCTTTGCATCAGAGAGATCTGCAGATATAACCCCACGGTCACATACCTGTGCCCGGATGAAAGGGTTTGAGATCCAGCATGAGATGATATCAGGATCAATCTCTGCTCCTGACCGGCCGGCTGCGGCAACGATCCTTCCCCAGTTAGGGTCTTCCCCGTAAACCGCGGTCTTTACAAGGGGGGAACCTGCAATGGTCCGCGCGACGAGATCAGCTTCATCTTCGGTCAGTGCATTCCTTACCAGGATCTCTATCATCTTCGTGGCACCCTCCCCGTCCTTTGCAATCTGTTTTCCAAGGATGATGCAACGCTCCTCCAGGGCACTTGAAAATTCGTCCATCGGGACCTTCCCGGCAGCACCTGTGGCGGTGAGAAAGACAGCATCATTCGTGCTGGTATCCCCGTCAACAACCACCCGGTTAAAGCTCCGCCGTACTGCTGACTTTAATGCATCCTGGAGATCCTGCTGTCCAATCTCCGCATCAGTGTACACGTACCCAAGCATGGTTCCCATATTTGGTGCTATCATCCCTGACCCCTTGCATATCCCGCCTATGACAAAACCGTCACGTTCCACGAGGGCATGCTTCTCGGTAAGGTCGGTGGTCATGATGGCACGGGCAGCTGCAATCTCAGCATCATTGGTGTGGGCAAGTGCCGGGACTATTCTTGAGCACTGGTCCCGGATAAGTGGCAGGTTCAGGTACCTGCTGATAACCCCCGTACTTGCAACACCGACCGTCTCCGGCTCAACCCCAAGGAACTCGCCCGCAATTGCTGCCATCTCCATCGCATCAGATATCCCCTGCCTGCCTGTCAGGGCATTGGCACATCCGCTGTTAGTAATCGTGGCGGTCAGATACCCTTTCCTCATCCGTTCACGCATCAGGATGATGGGTGCTGCACAGGCTTTATTTGTGGTAAATGCAGCTGCAGCAGTTCCTTCCGCTTGGATAAGGGCAAGACCGAATTTGCCCTCTTTAATTCCTGCCGCTTTTACCCCTTCAACTGCACAGATCGACTGCATCTTATGCATCCTTGCCGCCAGCCAGTGACCAGACGATGTCCTGACGCGTGATTATCCCAATCAGCCGGTGATTTTCCGTAACACAGAGCCTGTCAATCTTCTTCTCAAGCATCCGACGTGCAGCAGTCTCAATGTCATCACCTGGAGATATGGTGATGACAGGTTTACTCATAATATCTGCAATCTTCTTCAGCCTGATATCCGAGAGTGCCTTCCTGGTATTCTCCCAGTTGATAAATTCCCTGACCGGAAGCTCGATTATCTCAAGCGGAGAGGGGAGCCAGAGATCATCAGACGGCCCTTTTGTCATCAGGAGTTTTATTATATCAGTCTCGGTTACGATTCCTGCCAGTATATCTGCGTCAAGGACAGGAAT
>JAAYPD010000204.1 GCA_012520015.1 Methanomicrobiales archaeon | reverse complement strand
CTTTCGTTAATCAGCCGGATTGCTTCACAGATCTGTATTCCGATATTATCAAGTGAATCCTTAAACCCTGACCAGTCACCGGCCACTTTTAAATCCGGGTTAAACCTGGCGGAGAAGTTTGCAAGGGCATATTCATCTGCAATCCTTATAGCCTCCTGGACAGGTTCTACAACAGACTCAAGGGTATTATTAATTCCGTTCAGCACCTCTGCAAAGTCTCCTTCTACCTTTGACATATCAGCCCGGCAATTTAAATTCCCCTGGATTGCTTCATTTGCAAGGGTGTTTGCCTGTAAAACCAGGTCTTTTACTGAGTCCCTGGCCTGATGAAGATTGTCTGCAAGTTCTGCAATCTTTCCCCTGACTTCAGCAGTATACTCGTCTGATTCAGGGACGGTGACGGTAAAGTCGGTCTTTCCTTTTGCAAACATGTTAAGGCTGGATGAGATCCTCTCAACCGATAAATCAAGGTAATTTTCAACCTTTTTAAGTGCGGTGATGTCAGATACCACTTCCACGTGGCCAACATTCTCGCCTTTTGCATTCTTTACATAGGCTGTGTCAACCTTGAAAAATCCGCCGAATTGTTCGAAGTGTGTGGTGGAGAGTCCTCTTTTAAGCCTTTCAATACCACAGTTTTCAGTTCCGCAAATAGCAGCCCCCCATTCTTTACATGGGCGGCCGATTATCTCTTTTCTTGAGACTTTGAGCATATCTTCGACTGCTCTGTTTACAAAGGTCCATTTTGCATCAAGGTCGGTCACTGTAACCGGGAACTGCATTGCATCAAGGATTGACTCAAACCAGGCAACCCTGTCGGCCATCAGTTCAAAGGTTCTGTTCATCTCTTCAACCATGCGTCGGAACTCTCCCTTATGGCCGGACGGGTCCACCCTTTCATCCAGGTTTCCTTCATTTGCCGCAGCTGCCAAGAGTCCTATATCCTTTATCACCCTCTGGACATTCTCCATGCAGGTGATAAATGCCGGCATCAGCTCATCTTGTTCGCTTCGTTTCCCGATCTTCTTCAGGTCATTAAGCTTTTCCGTATTTCCTACCGCTACGTCAGATACAAGAGCTGTAGCGGAAAGCAGACGGGTCCTGACCTGGTTGACATTCTCTGCAAGAACTTTATACTCTCCCTGGCACTTGTCCTCGTCCATTATTGGAGTATGATCATTTAATGCAAATCTGCCAAGTATCTTTTCAGTCTCTCTGATGGGCCTTACTACGGCATCCAGCACATTATTCAGCCCTTCAACAATTTTGAGATAGTCCCCCTTATGTACCGAAGTATCGGCTCTTGTATCAAGGCGTCCTTCTATTGCCGCCCTTGTAAGGAGTTCACAATCATCGATCAGGGTCATGATATTGTTTTTCAGCTGATCCATCTTTTCATTTGCAATTGCCTGTTTCCCTGGAAGCTGCTCAAGAACAGGGGTGAAGTCTCCATCTGCATAGGATGCCAGGTGGTCAAGAACCATCAATATTCCGTTCACATGCAGGCCAAGTGTGTCGTTAAAACCTGAGGTAATGTCCCTGTAAAAGCCCTGGTACTTGTCGGAATCTATCAAAGCCTCGATATTTCCAATTTTTTGTTCCTTGTACATGGCTGAAATATCATTTATCAACCCATCCAGGGAGTCAATGCAACTGTTCAGGTTATTTTTAATCTCATTAAAGTCCCCGTGGTATTCTTCTGTAATACGGGGAGGCAGTTCGCCTTCTGCGATTCTAAATACGTATTCTGCGGCGACATTTAATGGGCCGGTGATGCTGTCAAGGGTCCCGTTAATCCCTTCAATTAACTGCTTTAACTCTCCGGAATAGTTTGTAGAGTCAAGCCTTGATTCAAGGCTGCCAGCCTGGCATTTGCTGGTTAGTTCCACTACATCCCTGACCGCACCAATCTCGCTGGTTTTGTCAATATAGTACGCAAAGACAGAGAGAAGTTCTCCTTCATCGTCGAAAAACGGGCTGTAATGGTACTGAAGATGTTTCATTCCTCCTGGGACGACTGCATCCAGGTCTCCTTTCACCTGTCTCCTCTCTTTTATTCCATCTGCCAGTGATTCACCAACCCTGTTTCTGACATCAAAGTCAGAGAGGTTCATGCCTAAGAGATCCTCATATGACTTGCTGATCAGGATTGCAAAGGCCTGGTTTGCCTGATTTATAGTAAGATCCGGTTTCAGGTCAATTATCGGAATTGGGGCCTGCGCAATCATCGTCTCTGTCTTTTTACGAAGGGCGACTATGTCAGAGATATCAACAATAGTTGCCATAAGGCATGCTGCTCCCTCGTAATCGATCACCTGTAAAGAAACCTGGCATGGGAAGACGGCCCCATCAAGGCGCTGATGTTCCCATTCAAAACTGACCTTTTCTCCGGAAAAGGCTCTCTTAATGAATATTTCAGAACCAGCCACAGAGTCGGAGCCGTTAGTCTGCTTTGCAGGAGAGAGGACTGAAGGTGGTCTTCCAATAATGTCCCCGTCATTTTTTGCACGAAACATTGCAAAGGTTGCAGAATTACAGTCAATATATACTCCGTCAGGGCCGATGATCTGAATTGATGCAGAAGTTGCATCAATGATATTTCGCAAGGAAACTGCATCTGCTGTCCTAATTTTCCCATCCATAATAACACCATCAGGTAATAACAGTGTGTTGTGAGTCTTTAACATTATAACTTTCGACTTGCATGGCAGAAAACCACAATATTTAACCGCCGGTATTTTTATGAAAATGATAATTCATCGCAGTATTATTTAAGATTTGTAAAAAACCAGGCAGATTAATAGAATAATATAAATGTTTTATTAAAACTTCAGGCATGATGCCTTCCCTTGACCAGGGTTACTAATATTTAGTAACATTTAAATTAACACATACCTATTAAAATTATTATACCCGGTTTGCCTGATGATCATTTATGGGGGAAATTAATGTTTCAGGTCAGATTTTACAAAAATTCTGTGCAATCAAAGATCATGACACTTGGCGCCATTGCCATGATTATCATCGCCAGCGTCATCATCGGCTACTCAGCTGTCAACCTCTTTGACGAAGCTTTTAAAAAGGCTGAATTTAATGTGGAGGCTTCAACACTCATATTTTTATCTGATATGAATACAGAACTGAATAAGCCAGGATTTAATGCACAGGCTACAGCCAATGCCATCCAGGGGCTGTTTGGTCCTGGAAAAACGCCGTCACGTGACCAGGTCACTGCTATCCTTGAGAGTTCTCTTGAAAACAACCCTGAACTCTACGGGGCATATGCCGGATTTGAGCCCAATGCTTTGGATAACCAGGATGCATTACATAAAAATGCCAGAGGGTCGGATAGAGATGGCAGATTTGTCCCTTATTTTTACAGGGGAGAGGACGGGATCGGTGTTGAGACCCTGGAGGGTATGGACACAAATGAGAACTATATTCGTTCAAAATCGACCCTGAGACCTTCAGTATCAGAGCCCTTCCTTTATGATGCCGGTGGAGAGATGATCTTATTGTCATCGTTTGAGGCACCTATCGTTGTGAACGGTAAATTCATCGGTATATCAGGTGTTGACATAGGTCTTGATTCGATAATGAACAAAGCTGAACAGTTCTCCATGTACGATGGTAAGGCGAATTTTATCCTTTTTTCAAAAGAGGGGGTAGTCATCGGCCAGAACATGAAATATGCCGACTGGAATGGTAAAAATGCATTTGAGCTCCCTCTTGAAAAGGTTGGGATAAATCCCAAGGCCCTTGCTGATGTTCTTGAAAAGGCTCAAAAAGGTGAATTTACCCTTTATACCCGCGACGGGTACACCAAGACCCTGGTGCCTGTAAAAATTGGTGATACCGGGACTTACTGGGACATTGCTGTGACGGTTCCTGAAGAAATCATCAGCTCAGAACCTATGATGAAGATTATTCAGCTGGTAATTCTTGGAGTGATATTCATCGCCATCGGGCTTGTCATGCTCTATCTTGTGGCAAGATCTATAGCCCGTCCTATTGTTGCTGTAACAGAGATGGCTGCAAAGTTTGCAGAGGGTGATATATCTACAGGGCTTGTGATTGACCAGGAGGATGAGACAGGCAGGCTTGCCAGGGCATTTGCCCGTCTGGGTGAGAATCTTGAAGGAAAAAGTGTTGCTGCCGGGGCTATTGCTGATGGAGATCTCTCTGTTGATATTCCTGTTGCAGGGCCAAAAGACAGGCTTGGCAATGCCATGGTTACTATGCGGCAAAATATCCGGCAGATAGTCGAAGAGATAGGTAAGATATCTGAACATTCAGGAAAGGGGGACCTGTCATTCAGGGGCAATCATGCCGGTTTTTCAGGAGAATATGAATCAATCATTTTTGGACTGAATGAAACTCTTGATGGTGTTGTAACCCCGGTCACCGAGGCCATGATGCTTGCAGATGGATATGCAAAAGGTAACTTTTTAGAAAGGTTTAATCCTTCTCTTAAAGTTGAAGGCGATTTTGCCATGTTCAGGGCATCTCTGGACCAGATTGGGATTTCTGCTTCTGCTGCAATGAACGAGGTGAAAGACGAGGTTATTAACCTGAAATCTGTGATGGAAGAGACTAATTCAAATGCCGGGGGACTTTTGGATACCGCAAATGTCATCTCGAAAAACTCAGATTCGGTAGGCAGCCTTGCTGAACGATCTGGCAGTGGTTTAAGGCAGACCCTGACCGCCATGGAAGATCTATCCCTTACTGTCAGTAGTGTTGCAGCAAAAGCAGGACAGGCTTCAGATATGGCAAATCATGCAGTTGACCTCTCTAACAAGGGTTTTGGCCTTGCTGGTGATGCGGAAAAAGGCATGGAAGCCATAATTGAATCGGTCGATGAGACAAATGTGATTATTAGTGATATTGCCGGTCAGATGGAAGAGATTGGAAATATTGTTGATGTGATCACAGGTATCTCTGAGCAGACCGGTCTTCTTGCCCTGAATGCAGCGATAGAGGCCGCCCGTGCAGGTGATGCAGGAAGGGGATTTGCCGTGGTCGCTGATGAAGTCAAAACTCTTGCTCTTGAGTCTCAAAAATCGGCGGAGAATATTGCAGCCATTATAGGTAACCTGCAAAAGAAGTCCCAGGTCGTATCAGAGTCGATGAAGACTTCGGCAACCGAGGTAAAGGCAGGCAATAAAGCGGTAAGGGAGACTATAGGAGTGTTTAAACAGATAGTTGACGCTATTAATGCCGTTAATGCAAACATGAGTGAGGTTGCTGGTGCAACCGAGGAGCAGGCTGCAGCTGTCCAGGAGATTACTGCCAGTGTCAATGAGGTTGGAGCCCTTGTTCAGCAGACTGCCAAAGAAGCCGTAGATTCTGCAACGACCACTAAAGAGGCGACTATGTCAATTGACCAGATATCCCGTGCAATATCTGAGGCGACCAGGTCGGTAGGGGTAATTTCTGATGAGATGGAGAGATTTGTGACAAAATAAAGAGGGATAATTTTTATCTGGGATAATCTTTTTTATTTTACTATACAATAAATCATCAGGGATAAAGCCATGAAGACAAAAAAATCCATTATCAAAAGATTTAATGATGCATCAATCGGAAGAAAGATCACCATAATCTGCCTGGTTCTTGTCATAGTTCCCACCCTGGTACTTGGTTATGTGGCATATACAAGTGCTGAATCTGCCATACAGGACAGTATATTGACAACCCTGAGCATCCAGACTGCAGATATGGAGGAGGCTACCAGATCTGCCTATGAATTCACCCTTGTCAAGGTGAAGAGCGATCTAAAGGTCCTGCATGAACACCTGTATGAGAAAGGAAAGCCGGAGATAGTAAATGGAAACCTGTATTTCGGCTCTTCATACAAGATAAATAATAATTTTGAGATCGTGGACAAGATCCAGGGTATGATTGGCGGAACGGCGACTGTATTCCAGAAGGTAGGGGATCAGGCCATCCGTATCTCCACGAATGTCATCGATGAAGATGGACAACGTGCCATTGGTACTTCTTTATCTCCTGACATCTATGACAAGGTCATCAATAAGGGACAGACACATTATGGCACTGCAACGGTAGTAGGAAAGAGGTACATAACTGCTTACGAACCGGTAAAAAACCCGGCTAATGAGATCATTGGGGTTATTTATGTGGGTGTCGAGGAAGATGCCACCATTGGTGCCCTTCGTGAACAGATAATGAACAAGAAGATCGGTAAAAACGGGTATGTATTCGTCCTTGACAGTGATGGCCTGGCTCTTATTCACCCAACCCGTGAAGGACAGAATGATTCAAATCTGCCGTTTATCAGGACAATTATCACCAATAAAAAAGGCCACCTTTACTATAACTGGGATGACAAGGATAAAATTGCTGTCTTTAGTTATTTCGAACCATTTGACTGGATAATTGTTGCTAATGCTGATTATCATAACTTCACCGATCCGATAGATAATATCAGGAATACTATCATCCTGGTCGTCATCCTGGGAATTGTTGGCGGTCTCTTTGTTGCTTCTCTCTTTGGAAGGACTATATCCAGGCGGATGGGAGAACTTGTAACTCTTGCAAGGCAGGTTCGTGACGGCGATCTTTCAGGGAAGACTGACATGGAGGATGTCAAAGATGAGATTGGTCTGCTTGGAGAGGCTTTTTCAGATCTCGTCTTCACTTTTCAAAATTTCAGCGATGAAGTAAGGACCATTAGCACAGCGGCCGCTTCCGGAGATCTGAAGACCAGGGGGGATGGCAGTAAATTCAAAGGTGACTATTCCATGATCATTGAGGGAGTCAACGATATCGTGGATGCAATGGCTGTCCCGCTAAATGAAGCCATGAACCTGTCTAAAAGGTATGCATCCGGGGACTTTACTGCAAGGATGAATCCAGATATACAGCTTAAAGGGGAGTTTGTAACGTTCAGGGATGCTCTTGACACAATTGGCAGGGACATATCGCAGACTATCGCCGCTGTTGAGGAACAGATGCAGAACCTGGCAATGGAGATGAACGAAGTCAGATCACGGGTGGACATGGTAAATTCTGAAACCAGGTCTGCTCATAAGAGCATTGAGGATGTATCAGAAGGGGTAGGGCAGGTTGCCACTATTGCCTCTGCAGTAAGTGATCTGGCAGACAAGAGTGGCACGGCTACCCGGCAGATCCTTTCAGCTATGCAGGATCTTGCAACTACAGTCGCAGCTGTTGCCTCAAAAATGGAACATGTCTCAGCTCTCACAAATATGGCGGCTGAACTCTCCGAAAAAGGAAAAGATGCAGCTGGTCTTGCAGAAACAGGTATGCATGGAATCATGGATTCATCTTCAAATATTGAAGAGATGAACCAAAGAATCAGCAGCCAGATGCAGGAGATAAACAGGATCGTTGAAATTATAGGCTCTATTGCAGAAGAGACAAATCTGCTTGCCCTTAATGCGGCTATTGAAGCAGCACGGGCAGGGGATGCTGGTCTTGGGTTTGCCGTTGTTGCAGCAGAAGTAAAAGAGCTGGCTGATGAATCACAAAAGTCTGCCGGGAATATTGCCTTAATCATCAACGATCTCCAGAAAATGTCCGAAACGATGGCAAAGGCTGTACAAATTTCGATGGAAGAGGTAAAGAAGGGGAACAGTTCAGTTGGCGAGACCCTTTCGATATTTAACGAGATTGTTGATTCCATCAGTACAATAAACACGAATATGACTGAAGTTGCCGCAGCAAGCGAAGAACAGGCTGCATCGGTGGAAGAAGTCACTGCCACAGTGAATGAATTCAGTGACATGGTTCAGCAGACGGCGGATGAGTCGATAAATCTTGCAGCTGCAAGTGAAGAGTCGGCGACAGCTCTTGACCAGATCACCCGGATGGTTGCTCAGGTTAATGATTCCATGGAACGGATCGACCAGACTACCAAATCAGCTGAAGATGCAGTCACCAGAATCGGGGAAAAGATGAACCAGTTTACCTATTAACCCTTTTATGCGAGGATTTTAAAAATCAGGTATACAATTTTTTTGCGCTGAAAAAATTTGATAATTTTATTTTTTCCAGAAGAACAAGCTCATGGCAAGTGAGATTATCCCTGATATGACAAAGAAGATTCCAAGAATCATGATTATCAGGGCCGTTCCTGCATCAGGGTTGATAAACAGGTAAACACCCAGCAGTAAACTGATAACTCCACCGATACCGGTCAGTATCCTGTGTTTTTCCCAAGAGATAGAGGCTGCATAGGCGATGGTCATGATACCATTAAGAGCAAGCCATAATGCAATCAGGTATCCTATCGCGATCGTTGCGACATAAGGCGAGATTACTGCAAGAAGCCCTATAAGAAGACTGATAAGGCCTGATCCAAGCAGTATCATCTTTGGTGTTCCACTCTCTGCTGAAAGTGCAAGCCCGGCGGTAAGCACACCAAGTACCAGGAATATCACTCCTGCCAGAAGAACGAGAAAGTCAAAGACTGCCGAAGGAACAGTCACGGAGATGATACCAAACAGGAGAATGATGACGCTCAAAGAGATTGTAAGGATCCTTTCTGAGTCCATAAGTAAGGTATGGCTCTATTCTTATTCATATCTATGCCTGATGATTTACCAGGCTATAACCCGGACCTTATTCTTCGTCATCCACCGAAAAACAGACATGCTCTTCGGTATTGTCTGGCTCATGTCTCATTGGGGAATCAATCATCAGCTCATCAGGCTGCCCGGTCCATATTACTTTTCCTCTCTCAAGGATGATGACCAGGTCACCAATCATCCTGGCATCCCTTATTGAATGAGTCACTATGATAGACGGTTTATTGCTTTTTACAAGCTCTTCCCTTAATTCCTGCCTTATCTTCTCCTTGGTCTTCCGATCAAGGGCGGTCAGAGGTTCGTCAAGGAGCAGCAGATCTGGCTGTATGACAAGTGCACGAGCCAGGGCTACACGTTGCCTCTGCCCACCTGAAAGGTCTGTCACCTTTTCACTAACCAGGTGGCCAATGCCCAGCTCCTCAAGCATCCTGCTGACAAGGACCTGGATCTCGCCGGCTCCAATTTTTCTTCTCTTAAGACCAAATGCGACATTCTCAAAGGCAGACATATGCGGAAACAGGGCATAATTCTGGAAGACATACCCGATATTCCTCTCTTCCGGAGGGACAGACCGATTATCGGCTCCAGAAAAGAGTATCCTGCCGTTCAGGGTGATCTCCCCCTCATCAGGGGTGAGAAGGCCTGCAAGAAGGTTTAGTACGGTGGATTTTCCTGATCCGTTCTCGCCAAGCAGAGCAAGAACCTCGCCAGGACGGACATTTATCTCCACATCCAGGTCAAAGTCCCGGAGCTTCTTACTCATCTTTACCTCAAGCATCAGGCAGCCCTCCCTGAAATAATACGGATTAGGATGAGAATTATAAAGGATATTGCGATAAGGACTATAGACAGGGCTATTGACGCGGTAAGGTCGCTTTGCATAAACCCGTAAATTGCAAGTGGCATCGTCTGCGTTTTTCCAGGCAGGTTCCCTGCAACCATGATGGTAGCACCAAACTCTCCGATGGCCCTTGCAAAGCTGAGAATAATGCCCGAAATAAGTCCGGTGCGGGCAAGGGGGACGGTAACTTTGATGAATGTCAAAAGCCTGCCTGCACCAAGTGTTCTTGCGGCAGATTCGTAAACCTGGTCAACCATCGCAAATGCACTCTTTGCCTGCCTTATGTAAAGAGGACCTGCAACAAAGATCTGTGCAATAATTACCGCAATCGAAGTGAATATTATCGTAATTCCAAATTCACTAAAATAACTGCCGATAAGTCCACGCCGGCCAAACAGGACAAGCAGGGCAAGACCTGCAACCGAAGGGGGAAGAACAATAGGGACATCTATGAGCGTTTCGATGAACTTCCGGCCAGGATAGTCGATCCTTGCATTCATGTATGCAAGAGGTGTTCCAAGCAGTACAACGATGATGGTGGCTGTCGTCGCGGTGACCAAAGAGAGAGTTATTGCGGAACGGACATTTGGCTCACAGATTGCAGTGATAAATTCCGCGGGAGTTATCCTTAGTATCAGTGAGATGAGCGGCAATGTATAGAAAAGAATGGTTATGAGGATTATCAGGCCGGATATCAGGATGAAGAGATTTTTACCCCACCTGATGGAAGAGAACGGACCTGATGCCATTATCCCCGGTTTAATTTGCTGGAGCGAAGTTGTACTCTTCCAGTACTGCCTTTCCTTCCTCAGAGGTCAGAAGGTTGATGTATTCCTGCGCAAGTTCCTTATTGGTCGATTCTGTAAGGATACCAGCGACATAAGTGGCAACAATGTTAAACTCATCAGGGATCTCGATGATCTTTATCTTGTCTGCCAGGTCCTTTGTAACATCAGAGTAGTAGGTGATACCTGCATCTGCCTCACCAAGGGCCACCTTGGCGGTTGCACTTGCAACATTTGTCTCTTCTGATATGACATTTGCCCTGAATGCATCAACAAACTCCTGTCCATAATCACCGCTCTCCAGGGTCTTGTTAAGCATCTGTTCGGTATATTTCCTGACCGGAACTTCTGCAGTCTCGCTTACGATCCTGACTCCGGGTTTTGCAAGATCTGCAAGGCCGGTGATCGAGGCCGGGTTATCGGCAGGAACGATGATTGCAAGCTTGTTTGTTGCATACTCTGTAACACTCTCTTCATCTGCCATTCCTTCCTCAAGAAGGTTGTTCATGTTTTTCGTGCTTGCAGGCAGGAAGAGATCTGCATAAGCCCCCTCCTTTATCTGGGTTTCAAGGGTTGCAGAACTGTCCAGGTTAGTGATGACAACTACTCCGGGGTGTGCCTCTTCGAACATGGGGCCGATGTCACCAGTGATTCCTGTAAGGGAAGCAGCGGCAAAGACGATGAACTCTTTCTCCTGTGTTTCAGCAGCTACTGCACCTGTCATGGCAAAGAGCAGCAGAAATGTTAGTCCAAGTGTTATACACGAGTAAGCGGTTTTCATAAATTTCCACTCCGTGATTATAGGGTTTCATCTACTCTTAAATAAATGATTTTATTTTCATCTGGCCAATTCAGCTCAATAAGTAAATGAAATATTTTTGATTATACTTGGTATATCCTCTGATTCCAATCTTTTGAATTAAACATCTCCAATCAAAAAATTTCCCGGTAATATCCGGGTAAAAGAGGTTTAGTCCACCGCTATCATCACTTCGGTGGACTTCATGACGGCATATGCTTCCTTTCCTTCCTTAAGGCCAAGGTTATCTGCCGCCTTTGCAGTGATGACTGAAGTTACCTGAACTCCGTTTCCTATATCAAGAACGATCTCTGCCATTATTGGACCCCGGGTGATAGATTTTATGGTCCCTTTTAAGCAGTTCCTGGCACTGATGTTCATTATTTTTCCCCTCCTTCTTGGCCATGCGGTGCAGCAATGGCTGACGATACTATGACCCGGATGATGATAAAGATGTCTTCCCCTCTTCTTTAGTCCCTGATGATAAACCCTGCTGAGCGGATTATTTCGCACATCTTCTCATCCCAGGCGGCATCATCTGGTTCAATAAGCACCCTTACTTTTTCATCCCAGATCTTTTGAAGTTCCAGGTCTTCTGCATGCAGGTGCCTGGTGCCCATGACTCTTCCTGCCCGTCTGCCCTGTTGATCAAGGATCAAAAACCTCCAGCATGCAAACTCCCTGCATACATCAGGCCTTGTCAGGTGGACTGTGCAGTACCAGAGATCTGTATCCTTTCCTTTGCGAAAGAAAGGACAGGCCTTTGGAAGAGATGTAAAGACGCTCTTGTCATCAAAAAGGACGCGGTGTTCTTCTGCTACTATGACCTCGTACCGCATCCCGGTATACTCGTTCCTGACAAGGAAGGTATAACAGGGCAACTCCTCCTCTATGGCCCACATTAGGCCAAGATAACCACAACACTCACCGCATTGGGAACATTCAAAAGCCAGGAGTAAATCACCAGTTTTTATATCAGGCCTGATTCATTATGAAAGTTCAGTCTTCCGTGCACAATAGATAATCTTAATGCAGATGAGAAGTTAAACAAACAAGGATGATTTACTTTACCGACAGTGATATTGACCGGCTTATCGAGGATGATCTGCCTGCCGGTGATATGACGACATTTCTCCTGGATCTTGCCGGGATGAATGGCTCTATCGCATTAATTGCCAGGAACCCCATGATCGCCTGCTGCACGGAAGAGGCTGTGCGGCTTTATAAAAAAGTCGGGCTTGATGTTGAGTATTTTGTTCCTTCAGGCACCAGGATGCAGCCTGGTGAGAAGCTTATCGAGGCAAAGGGTGATGCCTCTGCAATTCATGTCATCTGGCGGACTGGAAGTGCCATGATTGAGTTTGCTTCTGGAATTGCAGGCCGGACTGAGAAGCTCGTAAGTATTGCAAGAAAGGAAAACCCGGGCATCTCAATTGCAGGGACAAGAAAACACCCGCCCTTTGTCAAGAAGATGGCATTAAAAGCACTTATGGCCGGCGGGGGAGTACCACACAGGACAGGGCTTTCAGATACTGTGCTCATCTTCCGCGAGCATCTTCTGTTTACCGGCGGATATGAAAACCTGCCTTTGGTGATCAGTTCAGTCAAAGAGAAGATGAAAGAGAGGAAGATAGTCGTTGAGGCGCATAGCATGGAAGAAGCACTGACTGCTGCAGAGCATGGGGCAGATGTTGTCCAGATGGACAAGAGCACTCCTGAGATCTTTACTGAATGTGCAGGAAGATGTCGCGCCATCAACCCTCGTATCTGCATGATAGCAGCCGGAGCGATTAATGATACCAATGCAGGAGTTTATGCAAAAGCCGGTGCAGATGTGCTTGTCACCTCATGGATGTACCATGCACCACCGGCCGATGTCAGGGCCGAGATACTTAAGGGATGAAGTTTTGCAAAAAAGGAGGGGGTTATAAGACTGCTTTTTTGAACGTCTCAACACCCACACGTTCGATGGTTGCCCCAAGCCTTTCAGGGGTCTTTCCATTCTCCTTGTAGAATGTAATTACCTTGTCTGCAAGGGCCATTGCCTGGTCAAAGTTCAGGTTTGTTGCAAGTTCAAAGCCATATTTTGGTGTCCCGCCACCTTTTCCTCCCACAACAGCGGTAAAACCATCATCTGTGCCAAAGAATCCGAGATCTTTCATCCAGGAATCAGAGCAGCAGTTAGAGCACCCAGATATACCCATCTTGAACTTGGCAGGGGCAGGCTGTCCATAGTACTTCTTGTCAAGGGCCAGTCCAAGTTCCGGGCTGTCCTGCTTTGCCTTTTTACAGGAACGGGTTCCGGGGCACATCTGGATGCTCCTTATCGTAAGGCCGATTGCTTTGGACTGGTCTGAGAATTCGGCCCAGGCTTTATCAAGGTCTTCTTCCTTTATTCCGATGATGATGATACGCTGGGCACCTGTGAGCTTGACATACTTTGCCCCGTATTTCTCAGCAACGTCTGCTATCTTGCGAAGTAGTGCAGGGTCAGCAAATCCTCCGGGGATATGCGGATGAATGGCGAATGTCTCAAGGTCCCTCTGCACGATTGCTCCCTTTTCAGGGATGTTTGCTTTTGCCATGGATCTCTCCGGAAAAGAAGTAGGAGTCATTAAGTAATAAATTTTTATATCTGAAATTCAGCTCTCCAAAAAGATATCCTATAATTTCGGCCTGGTTTTTATTTTCATGGGACATTGGACTGAATTAATTTTTATTATATATATATTTCTTATTTGGACTCCTGATATCTGGGATTAATATCCAACTAAATTCAATGTAAATATATCTCATATACCGGACATATAGAAAGGTAAGATGAGTATGAACCCTTAAAGCAACAGGATCTCTCAGGGCTTGCCAGGAAAGGTAAAACCACACACAATAGACCGGTGTTTCCGGTTATCAGTACCTTTCCATTTTAAGGGTTCATTAAAACTCAATCCATATCCGGGGAAAACCGGTTTTATTGTACGTAATGAAGTTTTTATGTCGCGCCAGAGTAGACGTATCTCTCAATTAATATAACCGTTTGAGATTTGGAAAAGTTGAATGTTTTTCATTTATATGGACCAGGCCGGGGTGCGGCATATCTTTTTTTTGATATCTGGGTAATTAAGGGCAAATGGATTTTAATCTTAAAAAACGGAGTAATTTTCTTAAATTTTTCCGACGGCATGAAGAAATTTTATTTCGTAAGATTTATGCCTTGTTATTTGGAATAGTTGACACATACTGTGTATAAGCATGAATGAAAATGCATTCATACCTGAAGGGACAGGTATCCGGGCATATTTGAAATGCCTCACAGTATATGAATCACGTTACCATGATTCGAATCCTCATCATTAAGACAGCCGGGATTGCGATAAAATCCTGCCTGTCTTTCCTTGAGAATTGCCAGTGTCATCTCACCGCTGGTTGAGAACACGATTAATTCGCCAAACCGGTTGAAACAAACCAGTTTCATGGGGATATGCATCAATGCAGGGTTAGTGTGGTTTCCTTGCATTGATCTCTTCTCATGAAAGAGGGAGAAGATTCCCATCTGGTCTGTTTTACCCTGAGAACTCGGGTGAAAGAATGAGCGAAAGCAATTTAATTAAGTATGTACAAACCACCTGCCCCTATTGCGGGGTCGGGTGTACCCTGAATCTTGTTGTAAAAGACGGGAAATGTGTAGGCGTTGAGGCTTACAAGAGAAGTCCCATAAACGACGGAAAACTCTGTCCTAAAGGAGTCACCTGCTGGGAACATGTTCACAGCCCTGACCGTCTGACTTCCCCATTGATAAAGAAGAACGGTAAGTTCGAAGAAGCATCATGGGATGAGGCACTTGATCTTGTTGCCAAAAAATTAAAAGAGACAAGCGATAAATACGGGCCAAAAGGTCTTGGATTCCAGACCTCCTGCAGAACGGTAAACGAAGACTGTTATATATTCCAAAAGTTCGCCCGGGTTGGATTTAAAACAAACAACGTTGACAACTGCGCCCGTATCTGTCATGGACCCTCTGTTGCAGGTCTCTCCCTGTCATTTGGTTCAGGTGCTGCAACCAACGGGTTTGAAGATGCTCTGAACGCCGACTTTATCCTTGTATGGGGATCAAATGCCCTTGAAGCCCATCCTCTTGCCGGACGAAGAATGGTCCAGGCCAAGCTGAAAGGGATTCCAATCTATGCAGTAGACCCGCGTCTTTCAACCACCGCCAAGATTGCCGACAAGTGGATCCAGTTTAACCCGTCGACCCATATTGCACTTGCAAACTCGATGATGTACTGGATCATCAAGGCAGGCAAGCATGACAAGAAGTTCATCGAAGAGCGTGTTAACGGCTTTGATGAGCTCTGGGAGATGGTCCAGAAGTATGCAGAGGTTGAGGATATCACCGGTGTCCCGACCGAAGTAGTCAAGGACATGGCATACAAGTATGCCTCGGCAAAGAATGCTGTAATCATCTACTGTCTTGGTATTACTGAGCTTACCACAGGTACTGACAATGTCCGTTCCATGGGCAACCTTGCTCTCCTGACCGGAAATGTCGGCCGTCCGGGCGTAGGTGTTAACCCGCTCCGTGGTCAGAACAATGTGCAGGGTGCCTGTGACATGGGTGCTTACCCGAACGTATACTCCGGGTACCAGAAATGTGAGGTTGCTGACATACGTGCCAAGATGGAGAAGGCCTGGGGCATTACAGGGCTTCCTGACTGGTATGGTGCAACCCTGGTTGAACAGATTAAACAGTGCGGGGATGAGATTAAAGCGATGTACATCCTTGGTCTGAACCCTGTCGTCTCTT
>JAAYPD010000203.1 GCA_012520015.1 Methanomicrobiales archaeon | reverse complement strand
AGGAGAGATACGCGGACTTGTATCTACAAATGCACTTGAGCTGGGGATTGATATAGGATCTTTGGATGCCGTGATAATGACCGGGTATCCTGGTACTATGATGTCTGTATGGCAGCAGGCCGGAAGGGCCGGCAGGTCGGTATCAAAGGCCCTTGCCATACTCATAGCAATGCAAAACCCGCTTGACCAGTTCTTCATGAGACATCCGGAGGAGTTTTTTTCCCGTCCTCATGAACATGCAATCATAGACACAAAAAATCCTTATATCCTGTCAGGACAGCTCCTCTGTGCGGCATCAGAACTTCCGGTCCGCCCTGAATCCGATCTTCGCTGGTTTGGAGAAGATATTACCAGGTATCTTGACGATCTTCAGGAGAATGGTCTTGTTGCTGGCACGCCACGGGGATATGTATATACCGGACTTAAGAGGGCTGCAGAACTTGTTTCACTGTCCCAGATAAGTGAAGAATGGACGGTGGAGGCAAAAAACAGGGTTATTGAGACCCTTGACAACAGGCAGGCATGCCGGGAGGCCCACCCCGGGGCTGTCCTCATTCATCAGGGTGAACGGTACCTGGTCAGTTATTGGGACTTTGATCGCCACCGCATAATTGTCGATCGCCAGGATCCCGGTTATTATACCAGGGTCAATCAGCAGACTGGTATTGATATAAAAGAGCGGCTCATGAGCCGGGAGACAGGATCAGGAACCCTCTGTCTTGGAAGGGTCAGGGTATCAGAACTTTATACCGGTTACAGGCGACTCATTGATGAAAAGATCATCTCCACCGAATCATTATCTCTTGAACCAATTACTTTTGAGACGGTATCGGTATGGATTGAGTTTTCCGATAAGGGGATGAATGCCCTGCCTTCAGGTTGTGATGTGGGAGGTTCACTTCATGGGGCTGAACATGCCCTGATTGCCATGATGCCATATCATGTCCTCTGCGACAGGTGGGATCTTGGAGGTTTATCTTCAGCAAGCTCTGCACAAGTGAAAGGCAGGGCAGTGATTTTCATCTATGACGGATATGAGGGAGGTATTGGTCTTTCTGAACGGGCATACAATGTCTATGAGGAGCTCTGCCAGTCAGCTGAAAAGATGGTCAGGGAATGCAGGTGCAAGGATGGTTGCCCTGCCTGTATATACTCACCAAAATGCGGGAATGACAATCAGCCTCTTGACAAAAAAGGATGTATTGCACTTTTAAAACATATCTCCGGATAAGTGCAGGATACAGGTTTAACCTCTCTTCTCTTTTGCTTTTGCTCTGGCCGCTGCTTCTTTCTTCTTCATGAAATGCTCGGTAATTTTTGATATATGTGCAATTTTATCCATTTCAGGCCCGTACAATGTAAATCCCTTTTTATCTACCGAGACAATCCTATAAGACTGTTTTATCTCATCCGGAATCCTCATGCCAGGGATTTTTCGCATATTGATGAAGTTTTCGATATGAACCTGGAAGTTCTTCTTTAACAGCTCCTGCATCTCATGGATATTTTTTCTAAGTTCCTTGATATTTTCCTGGTCCCATTGCAGGATCTTTCTTTCCAGTAATGAAATCCGGTTTATTGCATCCTGACTCTTCTCAATATGTTCATCAACGGCCTGTGACAAGGCCATCTCGGCCATCTCAGTACTATCGATATCCTCATATTGCATATTCATTACCTTTTCTGTGTATACTATGGTGCATT
>JAAYPD010000202.1 GCA_012520015.1 Methanomicrobiales archaeon | reverse complement strand
GACTAAGCATTTTTTTCTTGTTCTGGTGCAATAAGACCTGAGGAAATTATCATGATGGAATTAATTTTGCCAGGTATCATCATCCTTCTCCTGGTAGTACTCGCTATATGGTTCATTTCATTGTATAACCGGTTTTATGCACTTAAAAACTCATACGAGGCAACACTTGGCCAGATTAAGGTTGCATTGAAAAAGCGGCTTGACATGATAGATCAGCTCCTTGGTGCAGTTAAAAGTTATGCAGCCTTTGAGAAAGAGACTTTCGAAAGGGTCACTGCTATGCGGGCATCAGTTGGATCTGCAGGAGCAGCTGACATCGCCGGACTTGAAGCAGAATCAAGAACTATTCTTGGGAGGCTGTTTGCAGTTATGGGGAACTATCCTGAACTTAAGACCCAGGCGACCGTCTCAGAACTGATGGGAGCTGTGAAAAATGTAGAAGATGAGATTGCACGTCAGCGGTATACCTGCAACAACATTGCAGAGCAGTTTAATACCATGGTAGACACTATCCCATCCAACCTTGTCGCAGGCATTGCAGGTCTTTCAAAGCTTCAGTACCTTGAGTTTGAAGAAGAGATCAGTAAAAGGCCGGAGATATCCTTTTAAAAACTTTTTTAACTGGTCTCAAGGATGATCTTTCCTTGTGCCATTATTCTTATCTGTACGCCGCTTTCCGAGACCACGATACCTATTGCATCAGTCTCCTGGGTAATGGCCGCAACAGATACATGCCTTGTGCCAAATCCCTTGGAAAGCTGCACATTGCTGGTCTCGATAGATATGTATCTCCCGGCCGCCTCCACAGTCCCATCTTCCCTGATGACAAATGCTCCGTCCAGGAGAGACAGCTCCTTGACATTCTCTCTCATGTCAGGATTGGTAATCTTCCGCTCCTCTGGCGAATGCCCGGCCAGGGGATTGAGGATGAGCTGCCTTGAACGCTCAAGCACAGCATCACTGTCGCCAAGTACAAAAGCCGTGCCTACAGGTTTTCCCTCCCTTCCTTCCCTGGCGATCTCAATTGCAAGTTTTATCACCTGCATGCAGATTTCACGATTGCCTTTATAATAATCCGCCACATGTCGGGCTATTGTGCAGACCTCCTCATCTGTAACAGGGCCTGTTGACGACCTTGACAAGCTGACCTGTCTTTCCGGAACCGGGCGCTTTCGAATATGGTACACAACAAGCCCACTGATGATAAGCCCGCCAACACCTGTTCCGATCAGGATCCACAATAATGGCCCGGACAGGAAAGGCTCCTCGCCAGGAGGCAGGGGTAATTCCCCAGGACTGATATTTGTTGACAGTGGTTTTGTGACATTCCTGTTCTCAGAGAAGTAACGCGGATTTATGGTAAGCAGGAACCGGTATGAGTCATAAACCTCATCATACATCCCCAGTTTATCATAGCAGACAGTACGGTGATACCAGGCATCAACATAATATGGATCACGGGCAATGGCCTTATCGTACTCAACCAGTGCTGCCTCACAGTTCCCGATATCCTCGTACGCAAGTCCCCACTGGAAATAGGTCTCCGCAGTCTCATTGTTTCCTGTCCCGTCACTTATCGCCTGTGTTGTCTGTGTCACTTCAATACTTGTGACCGTAGGCTTTACCGTCGGACTTTGAACCGGAGCTGGGATAGTGGGGCTAAGGCCTGGTTTCGGGTTTTCCACCGGGGGCTTTACTGCCGGCTCCTTAGTATGAATCGGGGCAATTGTCGCCTTTGTTGTTGGTTCTTCTAAGGGAACCTGGTCAGTTGCCACAGGAGTCATAATACCTGCCGAAGCATCTGACACATCAGCAAAACAGGGTTTAATTACCGATATTGACAGCAAAATCAGGGCAAACACCATCAAGTAACGATATCGGGGGATGGTGTTCATAGTAATAATAGGGTGCTGATAACTGATAAATATGTAACCGGAAGGGTATATCATTTTAAGGTTTAATATCCGTTATTTGCTTTATGTTCT
>JAAYPD010000201.1 GCA_012520015.1 Methanomicrobiales archaeon | reverse complement strand
TACTGCTGATCCCAAAAAATACGAGAATACAACCAATGATGAAGAGGGCTGTGAGAGACAGTATTGTCCCCGGCCCTCCTTCTCTCATCGGAGCAAAACGGGGGACAGTGCCGGGCCATGATAAAATTGTCCCCTTTGGTAAGGCAGATGTTCCACTTGGAGGTTCTGGTTTTTGGGGTATCTCTTTATCTATCATTCAAATAGTAATTCCCACAAAATGATAAAGTAGTATTCTTTCAGGATTATTAATAGAGGATAGCTAATAACCCCAATTTTTGATCATTCATCGACGATAATTGCTCACATGAAATTTAATTGAAGAAAATCATACTCTCCAGGAGAGCGGACCCTTGATATTGCTTTATTCCTGCGTTTTTCTTTACAACTCAAGGGATGATTCCGAATAGCTCGATGCATTTTTTTATCCATTGAGCATTGGGTTTTACTCCATGTTCCTTCCTTTGATCGTCAAGTCAGAGCTTCATCACTTCTTGGTTTATCTCATTTAGCATGACCTGGATCTGTAGTGATAAAAGTCGCGTCCTGAATAACTCCACGCTGAATTCCAAATCCCATTTTGTCTATTTGATTTTGTAATTCTTTCCAAATTAAGTCAAGGGAATCACTTTTTATTAATCGTTCTCTGAATAGCCAAATAGTTAAGCGATCTGGGATTGTGTCTGGGAACCCTGAAAAATGACGAAAACTCATTCTGTCATAAATATTCCGTTCGATTTCATAATCTGATAATCCATAGAGATGCTGCAATATCAAGAGTTTAATCATAATATTTCGTCTAAATGGGGGCGTCCACCATCTTTTTTATTATCTTTGTAAAGAGGGGAGATTATCTCCCTGAATCACTCCCAATTGAGAGAATCACTTATATTTGAAAGTGAATCTGCCAAATGTTTGGATTTTTCATATTCTGCTCGAAATATGTAAGTACTAAGTTATCCATCAATATTATTATTCAGAGTTCTCAGATAAAAAGAGGGGGTTATTAGCTATTATCAGATGATTATTAATGATGAAATATGATCTATTATATCGATGACAGACCCGTCAGTCTTTGAAGCTGCAATTTCATCAATAACAGGACATGTGGGAGTTTTTGGCCCCACATCTTTTAAAGCATACGCAAATAAGCATGGATTTCCTAATGCGAATACTGCACACTCGATATCGATCGATTTCATCGAAAAATTAGATCCTCTATTATATTCTAATGATACCATGGTTTTCCGACTGGGCGTATCTGAAGGACAAAGGACAACAAACTTTGCTCTGGTTAAATGTAAGGGTCGGTTAAAAGATTTTTTCCTTTTCGATTCGGAAATATATGATAACTTACCAATTATTGAATTTAATATACCAAAAGATAAGAGAAAATACCTTCCGTACATTATCCTTCCAGATCTGACTGAAATTTCATTTGTTCACTTAGGATTGTTTTCAGGCCTTTTTGCAAATGCTCTCAACTTAGATAAGAAAAGAGATATTATCATACCTGCATCCACCCACTCAACATTTACTTTCTCATTTAAACCACATTCCGCTCTTCCGGATATTTTTCATCATAACAAAGGCCAGGTCGAGATCGATGCCGTCTTTCTTGAAAAAAGAGGAGGAGTTCAAACCTTATTTCTTATTGAGGCAAAAAATGGATTTGGTAATACATCACCAAAAACTCTCTCAAAACATAAATTGTTGTATCCCTTACTTTCAATTGCCGATAAAGTACCTGCAGAAATACCTATTGTTCCAATATATGTTAAAGTTCAGAAAGGAAATAACGGTCTGGTATTTAATATCGCAGAGATGAAATGTGGTGATCCAAGAGACGGGCTTATATCTATCGATGAATTACTCTTAGAAAGAGCATCGCGATATTTTTTTCCGCTTTCATTTTTGTAATTAAGAATAGTTAGAGAATCGCTTATGTAATATTGCAGTTATCTGTTTTGATGCAGGTCTTTTCATCAGTCATAATAGATCAAGCCTGTTAAGTTACCTTATGGCCCTCTATTCATTCAGAAAGGGTCAGCATTAAACCGGTTTTAATGCCCGAGGAATGCTCATTAAGTATTTGGATAAGCAATCCCATCCTGCGAATGTTACTTATATCGTGTTTTTTTCTTTTTTCCTGGATCAAAATATTTCAGGTTCCGCACACTTGGCTAAAAAGACCAAATATTTTTGTCGAGAAGTAATAATATGAGACAATAAGACTAATTGAAAAGTGAGTTCTCGAAAATCCCTTGAGATTTCCATGAGGGTGCGGAACGCGAAGGGGTACGAAATGTAAACTGTAGGTATGAACTGATACGCCGGGCAGGTCAAGGTCTTTGATGATGTGAGAATACAGATTTTCCGGGTCAAAAAAGACCACAAGGTGATGTTAGTGAATATGAGTTACAATCTGGTTTTTTAGGCATTCTGTTGCAGCTGTCATGAATACCTTTTCTGTTAATTCAGGAGAAATGAGGGTTTTTAAGTAAATTCCCTGATGTGAGTCTATAATATCTGATTGAGTTCTTCATGTGTTGAATAATCATCATCAAGAATGAGAATAACATGAACCGGATGAACTGATTCCTTTTTAAAAAAACTTACACAAAATCTACGCATTATCTTGGTGTAGATATCTGATCTGCCATTGTCTGAAAAAAGAATGAACTGGTGTTCCTGGTAATAATTTCTGTCTGTTTTAAGGAGAGATCTCGTATCATTATTTGTTAATAGGCAATAATCATGGTTCAATTGATTCAAAATTTCCGGAAGAAAAATTTCATCATATTTTCCTTTGCTGAAAAGGTAAGTTACCATTAAATACCCCGGAGGTCGAGTGAATGGTCTCAATCTCACCCTGTGCTTCTTCTCCGGTCATTTCTTCAGCAACCGGATAGGTCAGGTGCATATGTTTGTGGAGAATGATCAATCTGATATCATGTAATTTTTCAGAATATTTTGCCCGTTCAAGTATGGTTTCAATGAGGTCTGAACTATGGGTAGAGATAAAATACTGATTTTCACATGGATCTTTTATGACCTGTTCTGCAAATACATCAATAAATCCGGAATGAAGGTTGTTTTCTGGTTCCTCCATTATTATTAATCCTTTTTTCACAAGAGTGTTGAGGGCAAGGATCTCGACCAGGGCAATAAACCCGTCGCCCATTGAAGTGAGGGATCTGGGAGCAGATTCTCCTTTTAGATAAACCAGTATTCCCTTTTGAGATGATTTTTTAATATCCACAACATACGGGATCTTTTCTGATATTACCTTTTCAAATGCCTGTATCTCCCATCCTTCCATCATCTTTTCAAACAGGAGATTTATATATCGAAAATCTGATGCAGTATTCATTCTTACTGCTGTCGGAAATTCATGTGAAATTTTTTGTGGTTTTTCATATGGTTTTAGTCCAGAGATTATATTAGATAAACCCGCCATAGAAATAATATTTTCAGATTTTTTCTTCATTTTGCTGTTCAAAATTTCAGCATATATATGAGAAATATGGTCATTATCCTGAGTAAATATAATGATTTTTGGGGACTCAAATCCTTCCTGAACGATTTTCTGTTTAATATGAGAGAGTATTTCCTGTTCTACGAGAGAGATGTCTTGTGATGATTTCTTTTCTGATATTGGTGGGTATGAAAGGAATGCGTTACCACTTGAATCATAGGACGTGAATGAGCCAAATTTGTCAATATTTGACCGTAATGTTTTTAGAAAATCGGTAGTATATAGATAGTTTTCCGCATCTGTATAAATTTTATTAGAGATTATTCCTCCCAATGTACTGTCACGGTACCCCGTTTCTTCATAAATGAGAGATGTGGTAATCTGTTGATTGCCGGTTTTTATTGTTATCGAGGATCCTTTACAGCCGGTATGGACTAAATTTTGAGGATTATATTGTTTCACTCTTAAGAGATGATCCCAGATGCTTGTCCCTACGACATCTTTCATTTCACTTTGAGTCAGGGAACAAAGGGAGAGGATTTCAAGAATGGATGATTTACCCGAATTATTGGCCCCAACAAGTAGGTTAATCCGTCTGGGATGGAGAGTAAGGGTCTCAATGGCCCGATATCCCTCAATAGTGATTGTGTCTATCATATTTTGTCCCCTGGTTCAATATGAATTGCAATATATTTATAAAATTATCTCTTTGTTCTCATTTCTTTTCTCCAGTATTATCTGTTTGACTTCCGACTGAGCTGATTTCATGTGAACTAACGGATGAGGTCATATCAATTTCCTGCAGTGTTGCCTCCAGTTCTTCTATGGATGGAAGACGATCTTTCAACTCTTTAGTCAAAGCACGGGTGAGTTGATACTCCGAGACTCCCATGGGTTTATGGATATCCCGGAGAGCATATTCAGCGATTGCCTTGTTCTTCTCACGACAAAGCAAGATCCCTATGGTTGGATTATCTCCTTCCTGCCGGATGAGATCATCAACAGCAGAGAGGTAAAAATTTAATTTTCCAGCATATTCTGGTTTAAATTCATGTGCTTTGAGTTCAATGACAACATAACAATGAAGTCTGGTATGATAGAAGAGAAGGTCAAGGTAAAAGTCCTGGTCTCCGATGGTTAAGTGATATTGTCTCCCAAGGTATGCAAATCCAACCCCAGGTTCTAACAGGAAATCCTGAATATGAGTGATGAGGGCATTTTCGAGATCTTTTTCCTGGGCTTCTTTGGAAAGGGTGAGAAAATCAAAGATATACGGGTCTTTCAGTGTCTGACGAACAAGATCTGACTGAGTGGGAGGAAGGGTGAGAGAAAAATTTGTGGTTGATGCTCCTTCCCGAAGGTGGAGACCTGATTTGATCTGATGGACCAGAATATTCCGACTCCATCCATGTTCAATTGTCTTCTTCAGGTAAAACAACCGTTCCTCTGGATCTTTCAGCCGGGTGATGATCACACAGAGATGGAACCAGGGTAATTGTGCAGCAACCTGCTGCACAAATTCTTCTTCGGGGTACGCAGAAGCAAAAGCCTGCATATATTTCAGGTTTCTGACCGAAAAGCCTTTCATTTCCGGGAATTCTGTTCGAAGATCCTGGGATAACTGATCGATGACTTTTGCTCCCCAGCCGAGTTTTTCCTGGTTGGCGAGGATGTCTTTTCCAATCTTCCAGTAGAGGAGGATGAGCTCTTTGTTTACCGAGAGAGCGGCTTTGAGCTGAGCCTGACGGATACGGGTTTTTAGTTCGGTAAGGAAGGTTGGGTAATCGGATGTGGGTGTTGGGAGGGTCATTCAATTCTGCCTGCATTAAATTATTTCAACTGCCATATATAATGGGATTATTGGAATAATCATATGATAAACATATGGGATTTGTATTTGAATAAAAACCTATCTTGAGAGAATTACGAATAAAAACGATCTCAATATCCTGCTTCAGGAAGGCGAAGGGTCCATGCCTGAGTACAAAGAATCCATATCGTCTTCTTTGTCACGGGAATTCGTAGCGTTCGCTAATACAGCCGGAGGGAAAATACTCCTGGGAGTTCGGGATGATGGATCAATTCGTGGTATAGAAACATCAGGGCACGGATACAGGACAAAGCCCGGAACTGTGATCCACCTGTGAAAATTCTCCTCCATCGTATTGAAAATGTCACCATCATTACAGTCAGGGAAAGTTCCGAAAAACCGGTTCAATGCAGTGACGGGTTTTTTGGTGACAAGGGGCCGTAACCCGGAAACTGAACCGGGAAGAGATCCCTGAGTACCCGATAACTTCGCTTCGTGAAGCTATTACTAATGCTGTTATGCATCGAGACTGGTTTATCGAAGGGGCGAATATCTTTGTTCAAATTTTTTCAGATCGAATTGAAATAGTCAGTCCAGGCAGCCTTCCTCCTGGTATGAAACCAGCTTATCTCGGCCACAAGAGCGTCAGAAGAAACCCGTTAATTGCTGACCTCTATCACCGGATAGGATTTATTGAAAAGGCAGGAACCGGAATTCAGCGGATGATAGAAGAGACACGGAAATTTGGATATCCTGAGCCTGAGTTTAAGATGGACGAGTTTTTTACAGTTACATTCACTCCATCCAGGACTTCCGAAGATGATCAGCATCAGGATGTCACAAAGAGGGCACCAAGTGGGCACCAAGTGGGCGCTAAGTGGGCGCTAAGTGGGCACTAAGTGAGGAGGAGTTGAACCTTCTGAAAAATCTCTCAAAAGAGAGCACTCTGATAGAATTAATGACTTTAGTTGGAAGAACTGATCGTTCAAAATTCAGGAAAAATGTCCTTTTGCCTCTCATTCAGGAAGGATTAATTGAACTGACAATCCCGGATAAACCACGAAGTCAGCATCAGCGGTACCGTATCACTCCGACCGGTAAAAGAGCATTGGAAGAAAGTCACCTGGCCTGATAAGATCAGGCGGATCTTACCCTCTACATCCATGTAATAACTCAAAACCCAACCAGATATCACCCATACATATGGCAATGCTCATCAAGGAGGTCCATGGAAATACCTGATATCTTTACCAAGGTCTTCTTCTGAGTAATGAACCGGTATTTGTCGTTTCCAGAGGAGGTCTTCAAACTGGTACCGGTCAAATCCGGCTAACCTGCAAGCCTGGGCAGAGGTAATGATTCCCCGTTGATAAAGGCTTACTGCCAGTTCGCTCATAAGTTCTTCCCTAATGGTGTCAGGAGGCAGTTTCATATTCTGTGCAAGATATGATGGGATAACCAGTATGATATCTTCGGACATAATTAATCACGTAACTTTTCAGGTCTTTTCACGGTTAGTCATGACTCCGGGTACTTATAATACTATTGCCATAAGGGTAGGTAACTGGTGTGATCGGAGAAAAAACAGGGTGACCGGAGATGACCGGAGAAAATTTTTCTCCACCTCTTTTTTGCTCCGATTGACAAACCGGGTATAATTTGTTCTCCGTTTCTATCATTTTTACTGACCGGAGAAAATTCTCATGTGAAGATATAGAGACACATACCAGTTCATGTATTACTCTGCACCTGAATTTTTTCTCCAGTCAGTATCTAAGTCTATAATAATATTATAATTCTTAGAATACTCTTCACTTTGGGCTTCTTTGGGTGGAGAAAATTTTTCTCCACCCCCCGAAAAAAGTTCTCCGGTCTCTCCGGTAACTTGATCTGATTAACCAGTCCAGCCCATATGATCTTCACCAGGTTCATCATTGCTCCGGGTACTTACAGTATCATAGTCTTCAGGGTCGATCACCAGGGGAGTGGCAGATGTGACTGGAGTGATCGGAGAAAATTCACAGGGAAGAGAGGGGTGTATAGCATGAATAGTTCAGGTAATGTTATCAGTGAGGAAGGAAAACAAGGAGACAGATCACTGGCTGAGAAGTCTTAAAGCCACCGGTAATTTATTAAACGCAGGAGTGCCCGGGGAAAGAATCGTAAAACTTTCCGTTACATTGAAAGGAAAGAGGGTTACGGTGCAAAAAGAGTAAGCCTCTAAGTTTTACTGCCGTAATTATCAGGATATTCGATTGATATAAAATAAACTTACAGTCGGCATATCGATCTATCTGCGTTTAAGGGCAGTCACAAACTGCAAAAGGTCCACAATTCAATCCAACTCATATGGGAGAGTTCAGATATTACGACATATCTTGACAAAGAAAGACCGAAACTTTAATTCTCAGTCTACTCATTATTTACTTAACACTGAAGCATTATACTGTATAGATAAACTCCTGCTATGAAAGAAAAAACACCAGGGTCCTCAAGAATAGGGGTTCTTACATCCGGTGGTGATGCACCGGGGATGAATGCAGCCATAAGGGCCATATATCGAGCCGCATATGAACTTGGCATTGAGTTAACCGGTATCAGAAGAGGTTATACCGGGCTGGTAGAAGGGGACTTTTTCAGGATGGAACGGTCCCATGTTGTAAATATCATACATCTTGGTGGCACAATCCTTGGAACATCAAGATCAGAGGAGTTTAAATCCTGGGAAGGTCGTCAGAGATCTGCTGAAAATTTACAAAACGCCGGAATTGACGCCCTTATTGTCATCGGCGGTGACGGAACATTCAAAGGTGCTGCAAGGTTTAATGATGAGACCGGTATTCCAACGATCGGAATTCCTGGATCTATAGATAATGACATACCAGGAACAGACTTTTCCATCGGATTTGACACGGCAATAAACACCGCACTTGAGGCGATAGATAAGATTAGGGACACTGCCATTTCACATGGGAGGCTGTTTTTCGTTGAAGTGATGGGCAGATCTTCAGATCTAATCGCAATTGAGAGCGGCATTGCCGGAGGGGCAGAGTTTTTGGTACTTCCGGAAGATAAGAACGCAGTAGATGATTTATGCACCCAGCTCTCCAGTTCTTTTTCAGCCGGGAAAAGATATGCCATCGTGGTAGTCGCCGAAGGTAATAATCCTGGTTGCAGCTTCTCAATCGCAAAGGAGGTCTCTGACCGTTTGTCCATAGAGTCCAGGGTGGTAGTTCTTGGCCATATTCAAAGAGGTGGCAGCCCTACCGCACGTGATCGGGTGCTTGCAGCAAAACTTGGAGTAAGTGCCGTTTA
>JAAYPD010000200.1 GCA_012520015.1 Methanomicrobiales archaeon | reverse complement strand
TCATCGGAGGAACCATATGGCAAAATTTTCCGACACAATCGATTTATATGACGATCAGGGCAAGCTGCTGAAGAGTGGAGTTGCCTTAGAAAAAATCAGCCCGCTGACAAACCCAGGCGTCAAGAAGATGATCAGCCTTACCAAGAGAACTGTCGCAGTCAACCTTGGCGGGGCAGAAGCATTTCTGAAGACCGGGAAGGCTGGAAAGAACCAGATCCCAGGGCGTGAACTTAACCTTGACCTTGTTGCAAATGCAGGTGCAATCAAGGAAAAGATGTTTAAGATGCTCCAGGTCACCGAGGGTGACGACACCGAGATCAAGGAATTTGGCGGCGGTAAACTTCTGCTTTGTACCGTGCCAACTGCACGTATCGAGGCAGCAGCAACCTACGATGCAGCAATGACCGCTGTTTCAGCAGCTGCAACCTATGCTGTTATCGACCAGTTCAATGTCGGCATGTTTGACGGTTCAACTGTAAAGGCAGCATTCTGGGGTACATACCCACAGACAATGGACCCGTCAGGATCCGCCTGTGCATCCATTCTGTCCATTCCACAGAACAATGAAGGTCTTGGATATGCACTCCGTAACATCCAGGCAAACCACTGTGTTATGATCACCAACAGGAACGCAATGCAGGGTGCCGCACTCTCCGCAACCTTTGAACAGGCTGGAGAGTTCGAGATGGGAGCTGCAATCGGACCATTCGAGCGTGCACAGCTGCTCCTTTACGCTTACCAGGGCCTGAACGCAAACAACCTGGTATATGACCTTGTCAAGAAGAATGGTGCAACAGGAACCGTTGGTACCGTTGTCCAGTCCCTTGTTGAGAGGGCAATCGAAGACAAGGTAATCGCCCCTGGAAAGAAGGGACCATCCGGATACACCTTCTATGAGACCAAGGATCCAATGCTCTGGAATGCCTACACCGCCGCAGGAACAATGGCAGCAACCATGGTGAACTGTGGTGCAGGCCGGTTTGCACAGGCTGTATCCTCGACCCTGCTCTACTTCAACGACCTCATTGAGCACGAGACCGGACTTCCGGGTTGTGACTTTGGTCGTGTAATGGGTGTAGCAGTCGGATTCTCATTCTTCAGCCACTCAATCTACGGTGGTGGAGGACCTGGTGTGTTCAACGGTAACCACGTCGTTACCCGTCACGCAGCCGGTGTTGGACTGCCCTGTATCGTGGCAGCTTGTGCTCTTGACGCAGGAACACAGATGTTCTCACCAGAGAATACCTCCAAGGTCTTCCAGGACACCTTTGGTAAGATCCCAGAATTCGCACAGCCAATTCAGCACATCGCCCAGGGAGCATAAATCCACAAGGTTTCACATAATGACTGAAGCTGAATTCCCGCAATGCAGGATCGTCACCGAACGCCTCTTAAAACCTGAAACTGTTGAGAAAATCCTCAATAAACTGGCGGTCATACCTGGGATCCGAAGAATCGTCATTAACGGCCCAAGTATACCACAGAAAGTCCCCTATGGCCCCGCAAGGGGTCTGGATAATCCCCATTCCGGGAGGGCAACAATCCGGGTGGGGGAAACAGATGTGGACCTCAGGGTGCAGGTCGGAACATTACTTCTCGAACTGGAAACAAGGGACATAGTTTCGCAAATTGAGGAAGCCTGCAAGGAAGTCTTCACGAACTTTTCATATTCAGTCAAGGAAGGAAGGTTCATGAGATCTACCCCTACACAGGTAGACTATGCGAAATTTGGCCCTGATGCGAACGAAATTATGTTAGGTCTGGTTGACCCCAAGAATAAAACCGGGCCGACACTCATCCAGGGACATAAATAATGCCAATAGGACGGGTAACACAGGTTGTTGACTGCCGCGAAAGCGCAGGTATGGGTAAAGGAGGAGCCCTTGCCCAAAGGGGCACTATCTCCGAATGCCGGTATCCTGACGTCATCATCGTAGGGATGTCCCCTGGTCGCCGGCATGTCACAAAGCCGGTCTGTGATATCACGTCCGCCCTGCGGGCACAGGGGGTTGAATATAGTATCAGCACCATGATTCTCAACGCGGGCTCCGGGATTCCTCCTGATGCCCCAAAGAGTGCCGGTCATGTGCTGGGTGCATATTTCGGCCTGAACGAGAAGGAAATATTCCAGATTAACCGCCATAAAGTTGCGGTACTGCATCATGGGAATGTCAGATCACACATCGTCCACAAGGTCCGGTCTATCTTAAAAGACTGTGATATTCCGGCGATCGTGGTCTGTCAGGCCCCTGTTGATTACGAGGATTTTGCAAAGGAAGGGGTAAAAACAGCGTTTGTGATGCCCACTGAAGAGAATGTCCGGACAAAAGGGACAGTAATGGCGATTGTAAGCGGCATCACGAGGGGTCAGACCCCAGCTCGTGAGAAGATCAGCGAAGTCATTCACGAAGTCATGAAATTAATGAAAACTTCAGATTTGGAGAGATAAAGATATGGCATATACTCCACAGTATGGTCCGGGCCAGTCTGTCGTCGCCGAAAACCGGCGCAAGCAGATGAACCCAAACGTAAAGCTTGAAAAAATGCGCAATGTCACCGACGAAGACATTGTCCTTATTCTCGGACACCGTGCACCAGGACAGGCATACCCGACTGCACACCCGCCACTCGCAGAACAGGGAGAACCTGACTGTCCAATCAGAAAGATCGTCACTCCGACCGACGGGGCAAAGGCCGGAGATCGTGTAAGATACATACAGTTCGCAGACTCAGTGTACAATGCACCATCCCAGCCTTACCAGAGAACCTACACCGAGATGTACCGGTACCGTGGTATTGACCCTGGAACTCTTTCCGGCCGTCAGATCATCGAGTGCCGTGAGCGTGACCTTGAAAAGATCTCCGCTGACCTTATCAACACTAACCTCTTCGACCCGGCACGTGTAGGCATTCGTGGTGCAACTGTGCATGGTCACTCACTCCGTCTTGCAGAAGATGGAATGATGTTTGACATGTTGCAGAGATGTATCCTCGAAGGCGGCACTGTCAAGTACGTCAAGGATCAGATTGGAACTCCGCTTGACAAGAAGGTCGATGTCGGAAAGCCAATGGACGATGCCTGGCTTAAAGCAAATACAACTATGTTCCACTCGCTTGTTGGTACCGCCTACCGCAGCGACGCCGAATACATCGAATATATCCAGCGGATCCACTCCCTGAGAACAAAGTACGGTTTCATGCCGGTGGAGTAAGGAGGAACAAAACATGGCAAAAATAGAGAGAGCACAGAAACTTTTCCTCAAAGCACTCAAGAACAAATTCGAAGGAGATGTTGCAGAAACCAAGACTGAATTTTACAAGTTTGGTGGCCTGAACCAGTCTGCAAGAAAGAAAGAGTTCATGGAGGCATCCAAGAAGGTAGAACTTCGCCGTGGAATCTCCATGTACGATCCAAACCGGTGCCACCTTGGTGGTCTCCCGATGGGTCAGCGTCAGCTCATGACCTACGAAGTCTCCGGAACCGGAACCTTCGTAGAGGGTGACGATCTGCACTTTGTCAACAACCCGGCAATGCAGCAGATGTGGGATGATATCCGTCGTACCATCATCGTCAACATGGACCTTGCACACAGCACCCTTCAGAAGCGTCTTGGCAAGGAGATCACCCCTGAGACCATCAACGAGTACCTTCACATCTTAAACCACGCAATGCCCGGTGGTGCAGTCGTTCAGGAACACATGGTTGAGACCCACCCAAGTGTAGTCGATGACTGTTATGTCAAGGTCTTTACCGGAGACTCCGAACTTGCCGACCAGCTTGAGAAGCAGTTTGTCCTTGATGTAAACAAGCTCTTCCCGGCAAAACAGGCAGAACAGCTGAACGAAGCAGTCGGCAAGTCACTCTGGCAGGCAATCCACATCCCAACCATCGTCTCCCGTACTTGTGATGGTGGAACTACCTCCCGGTGGTCTGCCATGCAGATCGGTATGTCCTTCATTACTGCATACCGCATGTGTGCCGGAGAAGCCGCAGTCGCTGACCTGTCCTTTGCAGCAAAGCACGCTGGTGTCATCCAGATGGCAAGCCACCTCCCGGCCCGTCGTGCACGTGGTCCAAATGAGCCTGGTGGAATCATGTTTGGTCACTTCTCTGACATGATCCAGGCAAACAGGAAGTATCCAAACGACCCGGCAAAGGCATCCCTTGAGGTTGTCGGAGCTGGCTGTATGCTCTTTGACCAGATCTGGCTTGGTTCATACATGTCCGGTGGTGTCGGATTTACCCAGTACGCAACCGCAGCATACACCGACAACATCCTCGATGAGTACACCTACTATGGTATGGACTACATCAAGGACAAGTACAAAGTCGACTGGAAGGCATGTTCCCCGGCAGACAAGGTCAAACCAACCCAGGAAATCGTCAACGACATCGCCGGAGAGGTCACCCTCAATGCAATGGAGCAGTACGAGCAGTTCCCAACCCTTATGGAAGACCACTTCGGAGGTTCCCAGCGTGCAGGAGTTATCGCAGCAGCATCCGGTCTCTCAACCGCAATTGCAACCGCCAACTCCAACGCTGGTCTGAACGGATGGTACCTCTCCATGCTCATGCACAAAGAAGGCTGGTCACGTCTTGGATTCTTCGGATACGACCTGCAGGACCAGTGTGGTTCAACCAACTCACTCTCTGTCAGACCTGAAGAGGGTTGTATCGGTGAATACCGTGGTCCAAACTACCCGAACTATGCAATGAACGTGGGTCACCAGGGAGAATACGCAGCTATCGTCGGTTCTTCACACTACACCAGGAACGATGGTTTCTGTCTGTCCCCGATGATCAAGATCACCTTCGCAGACCCATCCCTGCCGTTCGACTTTGCCGAACCAAGAAAGGAGTTTGCAAAGGGTGCAATTCGCGAGTTCGTTGCCTGCGGAGAGAGAACTCTCCTCATGCCAGCCCGGTAACCGGGAAAAATCATTTTTCTTTTTTAAAATTGCGGGTTTATAGAAGAACCCTTTAAAATCTGTTGCGGGTAACAGATTACAAGATGTGTTATGATTTATCTCCCGGTTCAATCTATATCGGACCTTAACTGGATACCAGCCTGGATATGAGAATTAGCTGGAAGAAAGTATTTATTTCTCATATGAGATCAATTAAGTATGTCCAACTTGAAATCCCTGATCTCAATCCTTGTAATAGTTGCAACCATTTTTGTGATGCCGGTACTTGCAGCAGATACAGAATGGGTATTTTACAATGGTTACGCATTCCATCCTGAACTTGTTCCCTCAGGCATGATTCCTTTCGAGGGGGGCTGGTCACATGGCTCTCTCTTTTCTGCACCTGAATGGTTGCTTGACCAGATAGATCAAAACCTCATGAGCACGGTTCTTGACCGTGGAGTCACACCTGCACCAACTCCGGCAGTTTCCTTGGAAGAATTTGAAAATTTTATTTCAAATGGATTTG
>JAAYPD010000199.1 GCA_012520015.1 Methanomicrobiales archaeon | reverse complement strand
TTTAAGTTGCTGGATATTTTTTGATGAGAACCTTTAAAAATATTATTATTCAGTTTAAAACATCAGTAAGCCGCCTGGAAATTTGCCTGGGGGTATTGGTTCCTTAAGCATCTTCTTTGACCGGTCTTCAGACATAACCTTATCATCATAAGATACAATTTTTCTTACCATGGCATTATGGAGATGCAAAATCTGCGGTTATATTTACGATGAAAGAACCGGAGATCAAACTGCCGGCATCCCTCCAGGAACCCTGTTTTCATCTCTCCCTTTATTATGGCGGTGTCCGGTATGCAAGGCGGATAAATCAGCATTTGAAGAGATCACGGATACAGGACCAGTTTCAATGTCTCTGCCCACCGTCTCGGAGGTGATCATTGAAAACCTGGTCCAGTCTGGTATTACTGAATATTTCGGTGTTCCTGGAACAAGCAGTCTTGGAATCATCGATGCCATCCGGAAGAATGAAAAGGCCAGGTTCTTCCTCTTTCGTCATGAAGAGAATGCCGCAATGGCTGCCTCGGCTTATAACAAGCTGACTGGAAAGATTGCCGCCTGTGTGACCATTGCAGGCCCTGGTGCGACAAATCTTGCGACCGGCCTTTATGATGCAAAGGAAGACAGGGCATCGGTGCTGTCGATTAACGGACAGGTTGAGATGCAGTATTCCGGGCCAGGTGGATTTCAGGAGATAGATCAGGATGCATTTTTCAGGCCTGTCACGGTCTTTAACAATACCATCTATGACGAGAAGATGGCGGTGAAGATAATCACCATGGCCGTTCTTCATGCCATTGTCAGAAAAGGGGTTGCACAGGTATCTGTCCCGAATGATATCCAGAAACTGAAGATAGATCCAGAAAGTATCGAAGGTTGGGGTGTCATCCCATCTCTTATGGTCCGGCCTGGTGACGAGATCATACAAAAAGCGATTGATCTCATCAATACATCAAAATCACCGGTTATTATTGCCGGATGGGGAGCATACTCATATCCAGGGCTGGTTGAAACGTTTGCCGAAAGAATCGACGCTCCTGTCCTCTCTACTTTCCGTGCAAAAGGAATATTCCCTGATGATCACCCCTTGTATGCAGGAATCCTTGGAACGGTTGGATCTTCAGGGGCACGGGCGATGGTCGAGGAGGCTGACCTCCTTATCACTCTTGGAGTCGGGTTCTCAAAGATGACCAGGGTCCCGGAGAATATCCGCATCCTGCAGGTGGACTATGATCCTATTCGTCTTGGGAGAGGAAGAGACAATCTCCCGGTTTATGGGGATGTAGGAGAGGTATTAACAGGACTGCTTTCAAAATTGCCTGAACGCTCCGGATCTTCGGGCACTTCCAATTCCTCCGGCACTTTCAGTACTACCCGGCCGGATAAATCACCGGCAAAAGAACGGGTCAGGGCCGTAAAAGATCCCTGGGATGAGATCAGGAAGGAAGAAGCAGCAGATACCAGTCTTCCCATCCGGCCACCTTATATCATGGAGGTTCTTTCAAGGACGATCCCGTCTGATGCCATCATATCCATCGATGTTGGAGAGAACGGGTGGTGGTTTGGCAGGAATTTCAGGATGAATGGTCAGAAGTTTATAATGTCAGGGTATCTTGCCACCATGGGATTTGGATTTCCAGGGGCCATTGCAGCAAAGATAGCATCTCCTGACAAACCTGTATTCTGCATCACAGGCGACGGAGGTTTTGCCATGGCCATGGGTGATTTTGTAACCGCGGTGAAATATGATCTGCCCATGGTCATAATTGTCCTCAATAATCATGAACTTGGCATGATAAGGGTTGAACAACAGGTCGAAAAGTACCCGAATTTTGCAACCGAACTGCTTAATCCGGATTTTGCCCTGTATGCCAAAGCATGCGGCGGCGAAGGGATAAGAGTAGAAAATCCACTGGAACTTGAGCAGGCGGTGAAATGGGCGATGGATCAGCATCGTCCGGTAATTGTTGATGTGATAACAGATC
>JAAYPD010000198.1 GCA_012520015.1 Methanomicrobiales archaeon | reverse complement strand
TTGTTTTGCTGATGAAATACAGGCAAATGGTTCTATCGGTTCTGATGATATTATTGGTACTGATGATTCATCTGGTTACTATATTGATTCGTTTCCAATGACGATAGCAAAGAAGATTAGTACTATGAAAGTAATTAAAAAAAACTGAAAACTCTTTTGAAATTTTATTAAATTACAAGTCATATTATCCATAATATCAATATATTTCATTTCACATAAATGGTTCACAGCCAATAATTTCAAACGGGATACATTTTAATGCTGGGATAAAAATTATTATTTATTAGTTGATAATAATTACTTTAATGGCGATTATTAAATGGACTGAATCTCTGAGCGTCGGGGTAGCAGAGATCGATGAGCAACATCAAAATCTGATAAATCTTATTAATTCATTACATGATGCGATGCTCAAGAAACAAAGCAAAGAAGTTCTTGCTGATATTTTAGATAAACTTGCCGCATATACCGTCTATCATTTTTCAACAGAAGAAAAATACATGGAGCAGTGCAACTATCAGGGCTTATACTACCATAAAAAAGAACATGAAAGATTTGTTGAAAAAATTGAATCATTTATCAGGGACTATCAGGCAAATAAACTTGGGCTGAGCATTGAACTGATGACTTTCCTTAAGGACTGGTTAACAAATCACATCATGATAACGGATAAAAAATATACTGCCGTCTTTAATGAAAACGGAATAGTATAGTTTTCATATTTTTTACTTTTTCCGGATTCTCTTTATGCATTAAAAGGCAACCTGCTTAATATGACCGAGCTCCAGGACTGGTTTGCATATACTTCTTTTAGACCAGGTCAGGAAGAGATGCTAAATAAAGCAGCGTTTACAGCCAGGACAGGGGGAGCCCTGCTCATCGATGCACCTACCGGTTCAGGAAAGTCTTCTGTTGTATCTGCCTTATTAGCCGAAAGAAAAGGTCGTCAGGTGATAGTAGCCGTCAGAACGATCTCCCAGTTATCGACATATATAAGAGAACTTGAGCTGATTCGAAAGAAACAACCTGAATTGAAATTTTCATACCTTGTTGGAAAGGGATCGATGTGCCTGCTTGGGGGGTTTGGCGATACATATCGTAAATGTGAGGCTGTCAAAGGCTTTTCAACTGCGCTGATACAGGAACGGGCAGACAGGGGATCACTTGATCCTTCCAGAGACAAGGTCATCCTTGACCAGATAAGAAAAAATGATCCAGAACATCCAATAATCTGCCCGTATTTTATCAGAAGCAGGAAAGCAATAAAGAATGAAAAGGCAGGTGGAATTAAACTGATACCTTCCGATGCTTTAAAGCGCCTCTCTTCACAGATTATTGAGCGATGTCAAAACCCGGATACGCTGAGAGAGTCCTGCGGTGGATTATGCCCATATGAGGTAATGGCGCAGGCATCATTGCAGGCAGATGTCCTCATATGCAATTATCATCACATCATGGATGAAACGATACGGGAACAGCTATACCTGAACCTGCAACGTGAGCCATCAGATATCCTGCTCCTTATCGATGAAGCACATAACTGCGGAGACGTGATGCAGGATATCATGTCAGTCAGTCTTGATCACCGGGCACTTGAACAGGCTGACCATGACATCGCCAACATAAAAAAAGATATTAAGGATCTTGAAGCAATAAGGCGCCTTATACCTGGAATTAAGAAATTCCTTGATGGCCTCTTACGTTCTACCGAGGCTGAGGACTGGTTTGATCCCCAGATTTTCAGCAGGATGATCCTTCGCGAATCCCTGTACGCAACCATGGAAGAGGTAGTTGACGACTTCATGGAGCTTGCAGATAATATCAAAGAGTCTAACAGCAAGCGTGGAGATTTCAGGACGACCGGAATTGAGCACCTCTCCACATTTTTATACCGCCTGCATAACTCGGGGACAAACCCGTCATTTCTGACATTATTTAGAAAAGACGGTGAGAATATTTACCTTGAGGTCAGGAACATCGATCCGTCTCCTGCCCTCTCAACCCTTGCAAAAGAACATTTCTGCTCCATATACATATCAGGTACCCTGACCCCCCTGAATAGTTATAAACAACTTTACTTCAGGGCTCTTCCTGATGATTACCCGGTATCCTTATTCTCCTTACCCAACCATTTCCCTAAAAAGAACAGAATACTGATGGTAACATCAGACATAACCTCAGCTTTCTCCAAGCGCCAGTCTGATGAGAATATGAAACGGATGGTTTCATATATAAAAAATTTTTGTGCAATCCCTGGTAATATCGGTGTATGGTTTCCCTCTTACCAGATGCTTGAATCTGTCTCAAAAGAGGTTGAGATGCATCTGCATGACAGGGAAGTGTTTGTAGAGCCAAGGGAGAGTAGTGAAGCTGCCCCATTATTATCAAGGTTTATGGGCCTTCCTGAAAAAGGTAAGAAAGGAATATTATTTGCAGTATGTGGTGGAAAATTTTCCGAAGGTCTTGATTACCGCGGCGAGATGCTTACCGGTGCCATGGTCATAGGCCTGCCACTTGCCCCCTGGAACCAGGTAAGGCAGATGATAATGCAATACTATGCAAGGCAGTATGGGGAGGAAGGAAAGTTTATTGCATATACCCTACCCGCATTAAACAAGGTACTCCAGGCGCTGGGAAGAGTACTCAGAACTCCGGAGGACAGGGGTGTCTTAATAATGGGAGATGATCGTTTTCTTGATCCTTCGATTAAGGAAAGGTTACCAGACTGGATGCAGGAGGAGATTCAGGAAGTGGATATCCGGTCTTTTCCCGCATTATTAAAAAGGTGGAACTGATGGAGGGATCTGCAAAGTTTGGTCTGTGGTCTGTTTATATCAGGTGGGATTCTGACAATGTGGTAAGCAGGATCCGTTTTGTCAAACAAGCCGTTCCAGGACCGGTCCCTCTCTCCCTTTCACAATATCTTGCCGGAAAAAAGACTTCCCTTTCTCCTTTAACAAGCATTCATGAACTGGATGATACTACATTTGGAAGGATCTACCGGGAGGTTTTAGCAATTCCTTATGGTGAGACCAGGACCTATGGGGAGATTGCAAAAATTGTCGGAACAGGGCCAAGGGTGGTTGGCATGGCGATGAAACGAAACATGACCCCAATACTGATACCATGTCACCGCGTTGTTGCTGTGAATGGACTTGGAGGTTACTCGCCCGACATCTCTATAAAAAAGGATCTTCTGGCCCTCGAAGCCAGGGTCAGAGAGAAAAACTCCCGGAAAAAACCAGAACAGGTAATATGATCTCGGCACTTATTTTAGTTGGAGGATGGTGCACCAGGGCAAACGGCTATCCTAAATTCCTGTTTACATGTGAAAATAAAACCTTTTTAGAGAGGCAGATAGAGGAACTGCAGTCATGCACAGATGAAATCCTGGTTGTGGGCCGGGATGAAGAGCAGATTGCATTGATACCTGACAAGTACCCGGTGGTATACATACATGACATCAGGAAAAACCAGGGACCTGCAGGCGGTATTCACTCCGGGGCCTGGCATGCCAGAGGAGAACTTTTATTTGCTACTGCCTGTGACATGCCCTTTCTGTCACGGGTGGTGATCAGGCATCTTATCAGGGTCTCAGAAGGGTTTGACGCCGCCGTCCCCATCTG
>JAAYPD010000197.1 GCA_012520015.1 Methanomicrobiales archaeon | reverse complement strand
TGAAGGAACCATAGCAGGAGTGACCGGAGATATTGGTACGGTGGGCAAACCACTGGCATCCCTTGCCCCTGCATTAGATATAGATGAGGACTCAATACAGGACGTTCTTAGCAGCGAACCAGGCAGGATCTTCCGAATCGGTTCATATGTTGGAATCGTCTCTGATGTTGTTATAGGTAATCCGGATTTTCCCTGGAAAATACTGGTGCTGGTTCCTTCTTCTATCCTGACAGCTGATGCAATCTCCCTGACAATCCTTCTGGTATTTTTCGGTATCCTGATATCTGCAGGTGGAATCGCCCTGTTGTATGTGGTGGCAAGATCTATCAGCAGGCCTATTAAAAAGATCACGATTTCTGCCGAGCGGCTTGCAGGTGGAGATCTATCATGCCGGGTTAATCCTGAAGGGGATGATGAAGTTGCAATTCTTGGCAGAACATTTGACACTATGGCCTCCAGGCTGGAAGAGACGATGAACACCATTACCAGGGATGGAAAAGAACAGATGGAGATCCTTTCAGAGATTAACGGAATTGCACAGGCTGCATCAAATGGAGATCTCAAAGTTCGCGGAGACCAGGAACGATTCTCTGGGGAATATCGTAACGTAATAAAAGCTGTAAATGATACCCTGGATGCTACTTTAAAACCTGTCAGCGAAGCGATGATTCTTGCCAATGAATATTCATCAGGGAATTTTTCTGCACGATTCAGTGAGAAGGTCCCTGTTACCGGAGATTTCATCCCTTTCAGATCATCACTTGATGCCATCGGCATCCAGATCGGTTCTCTAATTGGTGAACTTTCAAAAGAGATTTACGGGCTAAAAGACGAGTTATCTGAATCAAACTCAAGTGTGGATGAGATCGCTTCAGCTTCCCAGGCAATTGCACAGGGAACAAACGAACTTAGCATACAGGCAAATCTCTCAAATGAAAGTATAATGAACATTCATGAGGCGGTAAAGGATGTGATATCTATCGGATCTGACATCTCCAGACAGATGGAAGAGATATCCAGCCTTATTGATAAATCACAGCAGCTCTCAAAATCAGGCTCTGAAAGCAGTGAGCAGGCAGATACAGGGATGCAGTCAATTATCCGGTCACATGATGAAACAGGCCGAATCATCCATGAAATAAATTCGGAGATGGATAAGATCGGAGATATTGTCGGAATTATTACAGATATTGCTGACCAGACTAACCTTCTTGCACTTAATGCAGCAATTGAAGCAGCCCGTGCTGGTGATGCAGGAAAGGGTTTTGCCGTTGTTGCAGGAGAAGTTAAGGCACTTGCACTTGAGTCCCAGGAATCAGCAGGGAAGATAGCAGGTATCATCTCTCTCCTCCAGGAACGGTCGGCAAATATGAAAAATGCCATAGACAACTCTAAAAGCGATCTTGACACCGGCAACCAGGCAGTGACCGAAACGTTCAGGTTCTTTTCCGAACTTGCTTCTTCAATTGATGAGATCGCCGGAAAAACCACATCAATTAACACTGCCAGCCAGGCCCAGATGGAGGCCTGTGACGGCGTTATAAAACAGGTCACATTAATGAACGAATCATTCCATAAAACCATCAATGAGCTGGGCAATACTGCCGCATTGACTGAGGAGAACTCAGTATCACTGGACTGTATTGCACAATCCATCCAGGAGGCAACGCTCAGGATCGAAAAAATATCCAATGACATGTCCGGGTTTACGGTATAATACCAGACCAGATGATCACTTCTTTTTTATTACATGAAAGGAGATGTTTCTGGTATGTCTGTCAGGGATCTCATCATCCATGAGTGCAGAGAACTTGGGATATCCTGCGTGGGATTTGCTGATGTCCACCGGTGGGAGCAGCCCTTATTTGAGCCCTGGGTTCCTGAAGAATTTTTTCCTGCTTCGATATACCCTGAAGCAAAGAGTGTGATTGTTATCGGGCTTCCTGTTCACCTACCTGTTGTTGAGTCAGCCCCTTCGATCTGGTACCATGAAGAGTATAAGACGGTGAACAGCCTTATCGATCAGCATACCTGGCGGATTGCATCACTTTTAAACTCTCACGGTTTTTCATCTGTGTCAGTACCTCGTGACGGGTACGGAAGTATCAGGGTACTGCAAAAAAACCCGGTTGCCTTCTTTTCACACCGCCATGCCGCGGTTATTGCAGGACTTGGAACATTTGGAAGAAATAACATGGTTTTAACTGAACAATGGGGACCCCGGGTCAGGTTTGGAACTGTTCTTACCAGTGCAGTCATTCCCCCAGATCCAGTTATGGAAAAGTCCGTGTGCACCAGATGTAATGCCTGTGTTCATGCCTGCCCAGTCAATGCCCTGTCTGAAGATGATTACCCTGATTCATTAACCGATAAAAAGGCATGTGCAGACAGAAGTGCCCTTCTGAATTCTGAGCGACGATCCCCTTGCGGAATCTGCATCAGGGTCTGCCCGGTGGGGACGGACAGGGTATTATTTGACAGGACCGATACCAGAATATATGACGATACAGAGAGATGGAAGAGATATCATTCTGCATGGGACCATGTCAGATCTTATGGGAGTGAAGATGTGACACGGAGGGATAAAGCCTGACCATTTTTTGGGTCAGTTCACAATTTAAAGTCATGAAACAGGGAAAGAACTGGCAGGGAGATAATACCCGGTAAAAACCCTGTCTCGTTAGATGAAGGCAAATTTTTCACACCCAGTCACCAAATCAGAATTCACCCGTCCATATTATTCAGTTTCTCAAAAATGCGGATAATATTACTGGATTAAGACAAACCTTTTATCCTCAACTGACAATTTGTATATGCAGACGAAAGAGTAAATTCTGACAATAGTTTTTGAAAGTTCTCGTTCAATTCGAAAGGGTATCTCACTGCTATTCTTGGTAATTCTCTGGCGCAATGTGATCCTGATCACTGCGGCCCAACAGTTATGCAAAAGTCCGGATAAGGGACCATTATGGAAGGAAAGAAATTATACGTAGGCAATCTGCCCTACTCCACAAACGAAAGCCAGCTCAGCGAACTCTTCTCATCCTATGGTGAAGTCGTGAGCACAAAAATTATTGAGAACAAAGGTTTTGGATTTGTCGAGATGGGAACTCCGGAGGAGGCCCAGGCAGCACTTGATGCCCTCAACGATACCGAATTTGGCGGAAGAACAATGCGTATCGATGAAGCCCGTCCGATGCAGCCACGCCGTGACTTTGGTGGAAACCGTACCGGCGGATTTGGCGGCTCTGGCGGCGGCTTTAACAGAAGACGGTACTAAACTTACCACTACCTCTATTTTTATCAGGTTACGCATCAGTTCATTGGTTAATACCCGGTTGCGTAATAATATCCTTTATCATTGATGATATTGACCGGAACATCATAAACTGCACTTATCGACTCATCTGACAGGACATCTTCTTTTTGTCCGTCAAGAAAAATTGTGCCGTCTTTAAAAAGGATCACCCGTTTTATCTCAGGAATGATGTCCTGGAGAGAATGAGTGACAAGGATGATGACCGTCTCTGATGCAGCTCTTCTCATGGCTCTTCGAAGCATGTGTAGTGCACTCAGGTCAAGACTGTTTGAAGGTTCATCAAGGATCAGTACCTTTGGGTCATGTACGAGCGCCCGGCCTATGAGAAATCTTCTGGCTTCCCCGGTTGACATCCTGGAAAACGGTCGGTCTGCAAGGTGTTCAATCTCTAAAAGTCTGCATATATCGTCAGCCTTTCTCTCCATCTCCGGTGTAATGGTATGAAAGAAAAGACCAATGCTGCTGAAAAAACCTGAAAGTATGACTTCCCTCCCTGGAATATTCCTGGTAAATGTGAGCTGCAGGTCCTGGGATACATACCCGAAATGAGACCGGAGAGAGAAGACATCCCAGGTCTCCTGGCCCCATATCTTAAAAACCGAACCAGTCTCTGAATAGACCGGGTATAGTTCTCTTAAAAGTGTCCTGATAAAAGTGGATTTTCCAGAGCCGTTCGGGCCAAGGATGGCGACATGCTCTCCATCAGGAATCTGTACCGATATTGAATGGAGTATTGTTGTTGTATTATGTGCAACCGTGATATTTTGAAAATCCACAAAATATGGTGGCTTGTTCATGTTATCTCCTGGTTCGATTCATACATGATGAAATCAATCTTTGCAAACATCGTTCTTTTTCACCTGTCAGATGTATCAATGCATGCCATGATCTGCCTGGCCTGCTCTTGTTTGGAAAAATTACCCAGATCAACCATGACATCCATGCAGATTATCACGTGGTAAGCAGTCTGCCCCATGCCAACTTTTTTGCCCTGTCCAAAAACACGTGTATGTATGAGTAATGAAATCTCCTGGGATCCGGCCAGGATGGAGTTCAAGCCAGTAACCATGACGGTCATGCACGAAGGAGATATGAGCTTTTCTGCCCATACCAGCACCGGCCTTGTAATTCCAATTGATGCACATGTTCACCTTGGCGGTGGCGGAACGATACCAAACCCTATTGATTATCTTTTTGCATCCCTGGGCGGCTGCATCGGGATAAAAATCCTCCTGGACCTTGGCGATAAAGGTATCCGGCCGAAAGAACTTCAGATCAGGACGACTGCAACCAGGAGACAGGACCTTCCCGCAACGTTCGAAACCGTCCATCATTTTATCACACTGGAATGTGACTGTGATGATTCAACAATCTCAGATACCCTGTCCAGGACTATGAATTTACTCTGTCCCATTGCAGTCATCTTTGGAGAGACGTCTAAGATGACCTGGGAACACGAGATTTTAAGATAGGAGGGCTTGGGTTACCAGGCCCTTTCATCAAAATTTTTTAATCATCACATCTCACAGGGCCATTTTGTCATGCACCAATCTCCTGACCTCTTCTATCTCATCACATTTCTGTTCATATATTTTGATAACGGACTCTTTTAATTCATCAAGAATCTCATCAAGAGATCTTGAAACATGATACACTTTGATCGGCCTTCCTTTATTCTGCGTTATCTGCAGAACGATATGAACCCAACCCCTTTTCATAAGATCGGTTATTGCAATGCTCACTTCAGGCTGGCGCAGATCAATCATCCGCTCAATATCACGGGAGGTGAAATCCACGTCCTTTATCATGAGTGTCAGCACCAGGGCACTGTTCCGCTTAAGCCCGATACTCCAGAATAAATCTGCAATCTCCTCATCCTCGGTGGAGAAGTGCAGGATATTGTCGCCCCCCATCAATCCCCCTCTATTCTATTATGTGAATAATATATGAGAGAGTAAATAAATCTTCGGATATCTTTGCAAGCTGAGATGATTGTTACCCCAAAATGCCTGGAGGTTTCAGGCAGAATTTTTGAATCTGTTGAAATGGTAATTGAAAAGATCGAAGTTCAGACTAAACCATTATATATATCACGGTTAACCTAAATTTGGGGTAGTGTTATGTCAGACCTGCCAGTAGCAGCAGTTGTCAGAATTGCAAAAACCAATGGGGCTGAGCGTGTCGGAAGCGATGCAGCGGCGGTATTAGTAGAGAAAGCAGAGGACTATATCGGGAATCTTGCAAGGGAGGCATTTAAGCTTGCCCAGCACGCAGGAAGAAAAACGATCAAGGAAGAAGATGTTGAGATGGCGGCAAAGTCCGTCGGATAACTTTTATTTTTATTTTACTCCATAATTATTGAGATTTTCCATGTGCGCAAATTACAGGGCTCCCTTTATGGCATAAGGAAGATTGATCATTGAAAGCCGGATAATTGCTTTTGCCAAAGATCACAATATGCAGAAGGAAATTACCTGACAAAACACGAGATAGTTTCTAATATCATGTATGCCAATG
>JAAYPD010000196.1 GCA_012520015.1 Methanomicrobiales archaeon | reverse complement strand
CTTTTATTACATTCAAGTCACAAATAAATTTTTCACAATATAATTCACGATATCTGAACCATCCACAAATAATTGTAATTTCCGGGATTCGAAGATGTGGGAAATTCACCCTTATCAAACAATTCGCTGACTATTTCCTACAAATTTGTATAATCGCAAAGCCCGTTAATCCACAAGTCTGCCTGGTGAATTAAAACCAGTAAACCCGAAAAAACAGGATTTTTTTATGATACCGGTGTTTCAGACCGGATCGTGGTATTATTCACCGTCGTGGCCGGGGAAGGCTCCTGGTTATCAGCCTGGCATAGTTCGTTTGTTGAAGGGTGAAGTGGAGTTACCGATGTAGCAATCGCAATAAATTCTTCTGATTTTGTCTTTGCATCTTCCATGTTTCCGTAAGATCCAAAGACTGCAACAACATCCCCTTCAAATAGTCTTAAGAAGAGATGAGAAGTCTTTCCATCGTAAAACTTCCCATACTGGGTGATTGTGTCATTGCCATATACCGGTTCCGAAAGGGCTGCGATACCTGCTTTTGCATTGAACTCATCAAGGTTTACCTTCAGGTTTTCCCTGTTAATCATTGAACAATCCATGTTCTGATATACCTGGATTAAGATGACGTTAGCGATATCACTATTATTCATGACACCGGCAGCCATCCCGGTATAGGTATTGACTGCAAAATTAGACCAGCCGTCAGGTAATTTCACGGTGAACTGGTCATCGATAGTCTGACTGGTATAAGTATCGTCCCCGGTTGCAGAGAGAGGGAGAAGAACTACCGCAATAATAAGGCAAAAACAACTACATAATCGGGTGATATTCATATTATCACGTACGGTTCGTACGATTATGAATTTTATGGTTATAGAAATATTAACTCACTGGAATGCAATGGAGAATCCCTGCATCTCTCACACCTCACACCTCCATTGAACTAAAGGAATCTTCATTAAAATACCTGCCTTTTGTCATGGAAGTCAATTGGTCAATAAAAACAGAAGGAAAAACACCAAGTTCAGGAAAGATAAGTATAGCAAATTCAGGAATCCCGGTGTGCAAGCAGTAATAATCCTCCTGTCAGATACAGATGGAGATGAAGGATAGAGCTTTTCACCCCGGTAGTGAGGTGTTTTAAGTCAGGATATTTGCAATTTTCATGCAAAAAAGGAGTATCAGATCTCTCCCATTGCCAGGGAAATGCCTTTTCTGATACTATCAAATCCTTCCTCATGACGGCCGGTCTTCCGAAGGGTCATTCCCCTGTTGTACCATGTCTCGGCATTATAGGGATCACACTCAAGCGCAGTGTCATAACATCTGATTGCTTCAATATAATTACCCATAAGGTCAAGGACATCTGCTTTTGACTGTAATGCAAGTACATTAGCCGGATCTTCGTCAATTACCTTGTTGTACCGGTTCAGGGCAAGTTGATAATCTCCTGCCATCTTGCAGTTATCTGCATCACGTAATGAACACACGATATTCGGATCAAGTTTTGTAATAGTCCTTTCATTAGAGACTATAGCTTTGGTTGTCATTTTTTTTCTCCCTCTTTTCGGACAAATAAACAATCTCCCAAAAACTGGTCAGCCACCAGCCATCTGACCCTTGCATCCATGTAATATATCATGCAGTTCTCGTCCTGGAACTGTAGCAGGATGTAGTATCATTCCTGGGATAAATTACCATGAAACTTTTGAGAGAATAAGAATTTGCCAATAAATTCTGCATATCAGAACTGCATGCAATAATGCCATGCAATATCATGGCATGCAGAGGCAGTTGTTTGTAAGGAGATAGGAAAAACAACCTGATAAAAATGAGAACCTTCCAAATCCGAATACCATGTGTTATTATGAATTTTTTTCGGGACAATGCAGATAACAGGGCATTACTATATCCTTATATTAACAGCGAGGAGAAATGGTACTCTGACACATGCCTGGAAAAAAACTGAGAGTGCTTCATGTCGATGACCAGCGTCAGTGGAGAAGCAT
>JAAYPD010000195.1 GCA_012520015.1 Methanomicrobiales archaeon | reverse complement strand
GTTCCTGACATACCCGACATTAGAGAACAGGTACCCGTTCCTGGTCTTCCGGTTCCGTATTGCTGCCCCGATAATATCCATGGTCTCGTGGGAATATTGCGGGGACATAATCTTTTCAAGAAGGTCTGCATCACTGTACCTGAGAAGAAATGCCGCATATTCAAGATCACTGGGCGAGACATTTCTTCTAAACTGTTTTGTGTCGGCCCTTATACCGTATAAAAGCGCGGTTGCCACCTTCTCATCAGGTTCAATATTCAGTTCTTTCAGGTATTCGGTCAGGATGGTTGCGCAGGCACCAACATCATGCCTGACATCTGTAAAGTGCGCCCTGGTTGAATGAACCTCATCTTCCTGGTGATGATCTATGATGATGTCAACCGGCATAGAGTGGATAAGGCCGTTATTAATTCCAGGCCCCTTGCTGTCAACAAGGGCGATGTGAGTGCATTCATTGAGCACTTCCGGCCTCAGCTTCTCCATCCTGATATCAAGCAGGTTGACAAGTGTTCTGTTCTCCTGGTGGCCGATGATACCATCATAGATTATTCTGGTCTCAAGGTTTGGATTCGCCCGTTTTGCGATGGCGGAGAGTGCCATGGCACTGGCGATAGCGTCAGGGTCAGGATTGGTATGTGTCACGATACCAAAGACACCAGACCAGGAGGCGAGCAGAGTGAAGAGATCCCGGGACAGATGGTGTTTTTCAAGCTTGTGCAGATGATCAATGGCAGCCCTTGCCACGACATACTGCGGGTAGAGCACAAGATCTGCGCCTTCCTCTATCAGGAGTTTTTCATTAATGGGATCCTGCGCACGGGCAACAATGTGAACCCGCGGATATTGTCTCCTGACTGTCTTCAGGCCAGAAACATTTGCTTCATGATTATCACTGACCACAAATGCGATATCAAAGGGGTCAATTCCAGAAAGCATGTCAGGATTTGTAAGGTCGCGTAAAAATGCTTCAACATTCTGCTCCCTGAGTTCCTGAACGCGTTCAGGATTGCTGTCCATACAGAGCAGTCTGCCACCTTCTTTCTTTAATTCTTCAAGGATAAGATATCCCACGCTCCCACAGCCGCAAATGAGATAGGTTCTGATCCCCGGTGACGCTGCCGGGCTGAATCCAGGCATATTCTGGTATAGGTTGGATTAACAGGGGATAAAATGACGTAAGAAAAATATATATGTGAGTTAATCTAACATGTAATGGCACAACGGGTCTGTAGCTTAGTCGGTAGAGCGGCGGACTCTTAATCCGCAGGCCAGGGGTTCGAGTCCCTTCAGGCCCGCTCGTTGTTCATTTTTTTGAAAACTTCAATCGGTTTTTTAACTTTATCCCTCATAGAATTCTCTGATGACTGGTGAAGAACCAGAATACGTGGAAGTCACATGCCAGCACTGTGAAGGTGCCGGATGCTGTTTTTGTAATACGAAGGGAACAGTCTCTGTGAAATGGCCCGAAAAGATGTGTCGCCATTGCAACGGGGTCGGGTGCATTTATTGCGGATATACCGGCTGGGGTGGTCTGAAAGGCAAATACGATTAATTTTTCGGATATTCAGACCGGGTTGTATCAGGATATTCCTGGAGATAGCAATGATATAATTCCTGGTCGTGATATAATTCCGGGATGAATTAATTAACTCTGCGCCTGAACCTTAACCATAGGATGTAAGGAGGACATGAAGTTACTTTTCAGACCAAATCCAGAACGGATGAGACTTAAAGGGGATTTAAACGGTCTCTTCCGGTTACTGGACGGTAAATATGATACGGCATTACGGATAGAGGCAATACTGGCGCTTGGCCGGATGAAGACTCCGGCAGCGGTTGAGGAACTCATCAATCTCTTTTCTGATACCGATTACAGTATCAGGAATGCCGCATCCAGATCTCTTGTGAATATCGGATCTGATGCGATAAACCCGTTGATCAGGGCACTTTCGACCAGTGATGACCAGACCGGGAGAATGATCCATGCTACCCTGGTGTCCATGGGTGATGAAGCTGCAAGGGAGATAGTAAACAATATCCATATGCTTCAGGGCATCGGGTATGAAAGGGCCGGGTACATTCTGAACTCAATGGGCATCCGTATCATGCCAGTTCTGATTGATGCATATGGCACGCCGGATCAGACAACAGTCCGGTTCATCGAAGGTCTTTTTGAAACATTTGGACGATCTGCAGTCCATCCCCTGATCAATGGTCTTAGCCATGATAACGAGGAGATAAGGGCAAGACTGTCTGCATACCTCATCATACTTGGCAGCCAGGTCGTCAGAGACCTTCTTGGTTCTTGCGGGCAGGACGACGAATGGCTCAGGGACCTGAAGTTTTTCATCATCGGTGAGATAGGAAAACCGGCCCTTGACTCTTTGTACCAGGCACTCAAGGATCCAAACCCGGTCACCTCATCGATGGCCCAGAAAGTCTTTCTTGAATTTGGTGAATCGGCCATTGTACCCCTCATATCAGGACTGTATGACAAGGACCCTGAGATCAGGAAAGTCTCTGAAAACTCCCTTACCAGGATAGGCGAACCAATTATCCCCCATCTCCTTGACGAGATGTCAATGCGAAGTGAAACAGACCGCGAGCAGATAATCTCGGTAATTTTGCATATCGGTGAGCCTGCTATACCGTACCTTATCAGATGCCTGAATAAGTCAAAAGGTGATCGCTTAAAGCAGATGGTTCAGATCCTGTCAAAAATGGGAGCAGTGACCATTCCATCCCTGATAAGCTCTGTCCGGGAACAGGCAGACACCACCGGGCTCAAAGATGCATTCCTTGCGATGGGCCGGATCGCATTTCCCTTTCTTGAAGAGGCATCCGAACGGGAAAGAGGAAAGACTGCCGTCTTTTCCCTTGATCTTTTGAGAAAGATAGACCCAGTCAGGTCCATTGAACCGATGATTACAGCACTTTATCATCCAGACCATGAGGTGAGGGAGGCCGCCCTTGAGAACCTTGTTAATTCAGGTGAGATTGCTGTGCCCCGCCTTGTACAGGTCCTGGGCTCTGGAAATGAAGAGGCGGTGGATCTGGCCAGGATAGCACTTGTGAAGAATGGAGAGGAAGCAATCCCCCATCTTGTAGACTCACTTTCAGATCCAATGGGTGCAAATCATACCCTCATCCAGGAGATATTACGGGAAAATGAGGTTGCCGCCATCCCCTACCTTATCCCGTTCATGGAGCCGGAAAAAGAAGGGCATGATGAAGCAATGGCGCTCATCAGGGAGGCAGGGGCCGATGCAACCATCCCGCTGGTTCATGCAGTTCCTGATTCCGGGCCTGACCTTCAGAAGGAGATAAAAAATTACCTGACATGGCTCTTTAACCAGGACCCACAGAAGTTTATTGCAAAACTCTTCTCCGGTCAGATTCCTGATGCCGGCCTGATGTTTGAGATTGTACATTCATCTCCTGGCACCGTTATTCCTGAACTGATAGAGATCTTCCAGGAAGATGACGGATCCAGGTCCCTTGTTGCAGGTGACCTGCTCTCACGGTTTGGAACAGATG
>JAAYPD010000194.1 GCA_012520015.1 Methanomicrobiales archaeon | reverse complement strand
TGCTTTTGTATTAGTCAGACTGTACCAGTTACCAAGTGAGAATGAGGATCTTGTCAGGCAGATAACCTATGCAACAAACAGCCAGGACCCGGTAGACCTCAAAGATCTGAAGGCTAATGACACCATTCAGCGCCAGTTAGAGATGGACATACAAGAACTTGGGTTTACCTATAGAAGAAAGAGGACCGACTCACCCTTAAAACCGACTGATATTTCATCTGGAACTGCAGCACAAGCAATTCTTGCCGTATGGAGAAAGAAGCCACATCAGTCCAAATATTTTATCCGTGAGCATTTTGGAAAATTGTATGATCAGATTTTTAAAAATGACATCAATGGTGCTCAAACCATCATTGCAGCGTTAATCTATCGCATCCCTGAAGCAAAGCGACGGAAACTAACCGACCAGGATCCTCAGTTCCTCCGATATGCATCAGCTTTTATTGCGATGCAGATGGGAAAATATCTTTTAAGAGATATGGGATGCCCCGTTCATAGTCTCAATCATCAGAATTTTTCCAGGGCAAAACAGTTGCTTGACGATAAAGGCTCTGAATACCTGGAGAGAAGCATCGAGTCGATTGATGCTGCATTGAAAATGCTTTATGGGACCGGGGATATCTCACTTCAACAACTTGCTGCGACCTTCAGACGGGGTGACCTGATAGAGATACTGGACCGTATTGAAGAGTGATACAGTAGGAAGGGAGGCGAAATACTCATACCCCATGCGAAAAGATAATCCGGAACAATTGTGGATTTACCAGACCCATTAGGCCCGGCAAAAATTGAAAATATCCTCATTGGTCAGATATGCCAAGAGTTTTATACGTTCGGCGGGAAGCCTCTCTTAAAACCTTATCTGTATAAGCAAATGAAGGAATAAACCCCTTTTCATTCCATTTCGTCTCGCTAAAGATCCGAATGCTATCAGGTGACATTTTCATCATGATCTCATTTTTTTGAGACTCTTTAATGACGATACATTGAAGGGGTTTTTTTATATCTCTTTTACCACTGGAAATATGCCATAAGTACCCTTTTTTGGTCCTCATTTTGACCTAAATGGTGCTCCCTATAAGTCCGGGACCAGTTTTTTTCCCAGCAGGTGAAGAAGTGTTTTGCATAAATGTATAGCCCTATAATATAGGTAGTAAGATAATATGTATTTTCCTTACTTCGCATGAGATGGATACTGACACAAACTATGAACCGATATAAATTTTCAGTCATCATTGAGAAAGACGAAGATGGCTATTATGCATTTGTTCCCGAATTGAAGGGATGTTATACGCATGGAAGTTCGTATGAGGAGGTTTACGAACGGATTCAGGATTCTATCCGGCTCTGTGTTGAAGATCAAATTGCATGTGGTGAACCAGTCCATCAGTTTGAACATGTAAGTCTTACAATGGTAGAACTGGCAGTATAACCGATAAACTACCCCGGATCACTGCTGACAAACTAACTCCAATTCTTGAAAAGAAAGGATTTACACTCGTTCGGCAAAGTGGGAGTCATAAAATATATCGAAATGCAGAGAACGTGAGATTGATGGTCCCATACCATAGCGGTGAAATACTACACCCGAAAATTCAAAAGCAGGTTATCATTGATGCCAGTTTATAATCCCGATAAAATATGGGATGGGTATCAACAGTAACAGAAAAGATATCTTAATCAAAAATACATAAGAAGGAACAGGGATGTTAAGGACATATAAAGCAACTATAAAAAATAATCATATTGAATGGGATAATGACACAAATGAAGTAATTAACTCAGATTCAGCAGTTCCTGTATTCATTACCATTTTAGATGAACCTCTACCAGATGATAAAAAAAATCGCGGGAAGGGCATGGTTTCCGCTTTGAATGAAGTAGTCAAATTAAAGGCATTTAGCGAAGTTGGCGATCCGGTTGAGTTTATTCGGGAAATGAGGCAGGATAGACCATTCCCTGGAAGAGAAGATGCTGATAGATAGTAACATCATTATTTATGCAATGCAGCCCCAGGAAGAAAAAATCCGAACACTAATTGAAGAAAATGCACCATTTGTCTCTGTCGTCAGTTATGTTGAGGTGCTTGGTTACCATAAACTAAACGATAAGGAACGTGAACACCTTGAATTTTTTTTTAAAATTGCAAAAATGCTGCCGATATCTCAAAATGTTTTAGACCATGCTGTAAAACTCAGACAAATCCGCATGTAAGACAGCTTAAGGGTCAGATATGCAAATTAGCAAAATTCAGT
>JAAYPD010000193.1 GCA_012520015.1 Methanomicrobiales archaeon | reverse complement strand
TAGGTCAGCAGGCAGTTCGTGGAGAGCGTATCGTGAGAGGGTACGAGGATCGGACCCTTCCTCATTTCAAGAAGAATGACAGGGGTGCAATGGCCCGCGGATTTGTCATGAATAGTTACAAGTCCGGTCTGAACCCCACGGAGTTCTTCTTCCATGCGATAGGAGGTCGTGAAGGTCTTGTGGATACTGCCGTCAGAACATCGCAGTCTGGATACCTCCAGCGAAGAATGATCAATGCATTACAGGATCTGAAAGTGGCCTATGACATGACCGTCAGAACCACCGGAGGCAGAATCATCCAGTTTGAATATGGTGAAGACTCAACCGATCCGATGAAAAGTTCATTTGGTGAACCTGTGGATGTGGAAGGAATCGTGAGCAATATCCTTAAGGAGGAGATTTAATGGGAGAGCTGAAGATCCCATCAGAAGCTGCATCTGCGGTTCTCCGTTATTTTGATGAACATAAAGTCAAGCGAAGATTCCCGGACGATGTCCCTGAACACATCCGTGAAGTACTCATAGAGATGGTTGAGTACAGGATGAAAGAAGAGGATGCAGAGGCAGAGGACACCATTGATGACCAGACATTTATTGCAAAGATGGAAGATCTTATCCATGCCGAGAAGTTCTATGACTGGCTGACAGAGAGTTTCTCTCCTCTTGCCGTCTCGCCTGAAGATGAAGATGAGGTGATATTTCCACAGACAATTATCACACCATCCGCAAGACCGCGACTCACCACCCTTGATAAAAAGTCCATGGAAGTCAGGGAACATTTCTCTGATTACAGCATGTCTGTTGATAAGATCGGCTCAATCCCTGAACGTATCGCGAAAATCCTTAAAGAACGTATAAAAGAGATCAAACGGGAAGAAATTCCGAATTTCAGGCTGACCCAGAAGCAGTATGTTCTTTTTATGACAGATCTGTTCTCAAAAGGCGATTTTGAAAACTGGATAATGAGGACATTTCCTCTTCCATCTGATACGGAGCAGGAGGTATTCCCTGTCAGAAAAGCAGCTCCTGAAGAAGAGATAAAGATACCAGGCTGGGTTGACAGCGCGGCATTTGAAGGTCTGAACCGGTTCGAACAGGACAAGTTCAGGGCTTTACTTCGCGATCATGTGTCATCTCTTGAAGGGCTGACTGAGCATCCTGATATAACCAGGCGAATGTCAAAACGGTTCTTTGAACTGATCGCCATAGGTCTTCCTCACCGCACAAATACCACCCTTGCAAGGATCATCATCAGAAGGGAGACTGAAGGTCTTGATGATCCGTCCCGTATTGTTACTGATGAGCAGTACTCCAGGATCCTTGCCCAGATGGTCAAGGAATATAAACATACAAGGATCGAGCCCTGCGAAGCGGTAGGTGTTGTTGCTGCCCAGTCAATTGGTGAGCCTGGAACTCAGATGACCATGCGTACCTTTCACTACGCAGGTGTGGCTGAGATTAACGTTACCTTAGGTCTTCCCCGCCTGATTGAGATCATGGATGCAAGAAAAGAGCCATCCACGCCAACCATGACCATCCACCTTCGTGAAGGATATTCAACCGACCGTGACAAGGCAAGACAGGTGTCATGGCAGATTGAAGCTGCACCTCTCCAGGAGTTTGGGGATATCACTACCGACATGGCCAATATGCAGATCGTGGTTCATGTCAACAAGGCGGTCTGTGAAAAGCGTAAGATTTCAGTCAGGGAGATCCTTGAGATCGCACCGAAGAAGATCAAGGATCGAAGACATTATCGTGACTTTGAGTTTGAAACCAACGAAGCTGAAGGGCTGCTCATCTTCATACCCAAGGACAGGGGAAGTTACCAGAACCTGTTCCAGCTAAAGGAACATGTAAGGAACGTGATTGTCCAGGGTATAGATGATATAGAGCGTGTGGTCGTAAGAAAAGAGTCCGGGGAATATATCCTCTACACCGAAGGTTCCAACCTGAAAGATGTATTTGCCATCCGTGGAGTGGATACGACAAGGACAAGGACCAATAACATCAATGAAATCTCGCAGGTGCTTGGTATTGAGGCTGCCAGAAATGCCATAATCAATGAAGCACTTGCAACCCTGTCTGAACAGGGTATCATGGTTGATGTGCGCCATATCATGCTGGTAGCTGATATGATGTGCATGGAAGGTGAAGTAAAGCAGATTGGACGTCACGGTATTGCAGGAGAGAAGGAATCTGTCCTTTCCCGTGCTGCATTCGAAGTAACCGTGAACCATCTCCTTGATGCGGCAGTTGCCCACGAGTCTGATATCCTGTGCGGTGTGACCGAAAATGTCATTGTTGGTCAGCCAATTCAGCTCGGTACAGGGGATGTTAAATTAGTAGTAAAGCAGAAAGTATAGGGGTATCTGATATGGATTTCAATACATCGCTCAGGCGTGCAATTAAGACCGGGAAGGTTATCCTGGGACAGAATGAAACAAAGGACAGTATTGAAAAGGGCTCTGCAAAACTTATCGTTGTTGCGGCAAACTGTCCTTCGGAGTTTTCCAGTTATCTTGCTGGAAAAGAGAACTTAAAGACATATACCTATGAAGGGTCAGGAGTTCAGCTAGGCCGAGCCTGTGGTAAACCCTTTATCGTGAGCGCACTTGCAATTGAAGAGTCTGGTGACTCTGATATTCTTTCCCTTTCCAGGTAACGAGGCTGCATGGGAGTAATCCTGAATGAAGAGACGATCGCACTTATCGCCAGGTTTGAGAAGATCACCGGGGCCGGTAGTCGCGATGTCATTGATGATAGTGATGATGATCGCCTTATTTTCATTGTAAATCCCGGTGACATGGGATATGCGATCGGAAAAAAAGGCGTTAATATTAAAAAAGCATCAGAATCTTTCGGAAAAAGGGTTGAGGTCGTGGAATACTCTGATGATCCAGCCCAGTTCATCAGGAATTGCTTCCACCCTGCTCAAGTGAAAGAGGTGCAGTTTTCAGATTACCATGGCGATCAGATCGCGCATGTAGTCATCCGGGACGAAGATCGTGGCCGTGCAATTGGAAAAGCCGGAAAAAACCTGAACCGCACCAAGATGCTGGCAATGAGGGAACACGATATTCAGAATATTATTATTGAATGACCGGTTAACCAGGCTGCATTTCACACCTTTTTTCTCATTCATAATCTTGAAATAGG
>JAAYPD010000192.1 GCA_012520015.1 Methanomicrobiales archaeon | reverse complement strand
TACCCGTTTCATCACGGGAATAATGTCGCGCTTCCATGGTTATCCTGCTAATGTTAAGAGAGATGATGCATTGGTTTATTAATGATGTAATTGTGCTGAACAACCTATATGGTTTCGATAGGTTAACATATGAGGTTGAATGCCTACTATCGTGCTCTCATTGGGCGGGTCTGTTCTCCTCCCTGATATTGATCGCCCAAATATCAAACCATATATCTCTGTTTTGACTAAAATTTCTTCAATTCATCGCCTTTTTGTCGTTGTCGGGGGAGGAGGGACGGCAAGACAGTACATCTCACTTGCACGTTCTTTTGATGCTGACGAAGCCTTTTCCGATGAGATTGGGATCATGGTAACAAGGCTGAACGCCATGCTGCTGATAGGCGCACTTGGTCAGGCTGCCTGGCCCTCTGTTGTAACCAGCCATACAGAAGCACTCTGCGCTGCTGAATCAGGAAAGATAGTGGTGATGGGTGGGATAACACCAGGACAGACCACCGATGCGGTGGCTGCCGTTCTTGCCGAGCGGGTGAGTGCTGATCTCTTCATCAACCTTACGGCAGTGGACGGTATCTATTCCGCCGATCCCCGGACGGATCCCTCGGCAAAACGGTTTGATACGATGACTCCATGCGAGCTTTTGAGCGTCGTCATAGGTCAGCAGGCGGTCGCCGGAGTCAACACGGTCATGGATATTGTTGCGGTGAAGATGGTTGAAAGGTGTGGTATCCCACTTTTCGTGATGGACGGACGTGACCCCTCAGTTCTTGACTCACTCCTGGAAAGCGAGAGACCGGTCGGAACTCTTGTAACAAACGATGGAAAGATTCCCTTTCCTCTAAAATAATATTAAGAAAATTATAAATAGCAATGTGGTTAACATATAATGCCGCACGGGGTAATAGGGTAGCCTGGTCCATCCTAGAGCGTTTGGGACGCTTTGACCGCAGTTCGAATCTGCGTTACCCCACTATCTTTTATGTCTTCTCCTGATCCTGTTGAGGTCTTTTCCCGTCTCAAAAAGAGGTACGATCTCTCTGACTGCAAAGATGAATTTCTTCATTTCAATAATCCTTACGAGATCCTGGTAGCCACCATCCTCTCCGCCCAGACAACTGACCGGTGCGTGAATATGGTCACAAAAGAGCTTTTCAGGAGATATCCTGATGTAAAATCTCTTGCAGGAGCAGACATTGAGGAGGTTGAAAAGATCATTCACGCTTCCGGGTTCTTTCATACCAAGGCCAGGAATATCATCGCTGCATCTCACAAGGTCATGACAGAATTTGGCGGGGATGTGCCTGACCAGATGGAGGATCTAATCTCTCTTCCAGGAGTAGGAAGAAAGACTGCAAACATCGTTCTGGGTCATGCCTTCTCTAAAACGGCAGGCATTGCCGTAGATACACATGTAAGAAGAGTGTCCAGGAGGCTTGGACTGACCGACCATGATGAGCCTGATAAAATTGAAGTGGACTTGACCAGGGTCTTTCCACGTGAATACTGGGCAGAAATAAACAGGCTCTTTATCCTGCATGGGAGAAGGGTATGCACCGCAAGAAAGCCGGCCTGTGATGCGTGCGACCTTGCTGATCTATGTCGGTACGCTGCATCAGTTCATAGTTCATAACTGAGCTTTTTGAGAGCTTTCTAAAACAGGTTGTCAGCCGTCTGTAACCGGTTGATATTAAAATTTTCAAAAATTATAAAAGATGGACCGAGCGGGAATTGAACCCGCGGCCTCTACCATGCCAAGGTAGCGATCTCCCACTGATCTACCGGCCCGCCTTATTAGGTTGCCATTTCTTACATAAATAATCATCTATATGGATTTCAGTTTTTGAAAAATACTGGATTGCAGGAATTGTAACGATTTGCCTGATAATATTTAATTTTTTGAGTGTGTATACATTACAGTCATACATGCTTGGAATTATTGGCGGAACCAGTTTACTGGATTACAAGGGATCAGAATTTAAAAAAATTAAGCAGAATACTCCATATGGCATAAGTGAACTCTTCCAGGGTGATGGTTTTCTTCTTCTTTTAAGGCACCAGAATCGGCGTGCTCCACATATAATCCCCTACAGGTCCCACATTGCAGCACTCAGACTTGCAGGCGCTGATCGAATAATCGCCCTTGGCTCAACCGGGTCGTTAAGAGAGAACATCCCCCCGGGCAGCCGTGTTATTCCGGATGATATACTCTGTCTCTCACCGGTTCCAACAATAAGAAATCATTCCATAGATCATGTCAGTCCTGAATTTGATCCAGAGCTGCGTGCCCTTCTGAAAAAAATTTCACCAGAAGCGATACCCACCGGGACCTATATTCAGACCCGCGGGCCACGTCTTGAAAGCAGGGCTGAGATTGCATGGATGAAGCAGGTCGCTGAAATTGTTGGGATGACAATAGCGAGTGAACTTACAGTATCCTCCGAAATGGGCCTTCCTTTTGCTGCCATATGCACCGTAGACAATCATGCCAACGGAGTATGCGATGCCAGGGTGAGTTATGAGTTCATCATCAGCATGGTCAGAGAGAATCAGAGAAAGGCTGTGGATTTACTGGATTCTATCATCAAATCGGCCTCATAAATACTAATGGTTGCTACTATGAATTTTTTCGTAAGACAGATGGTTTTAATCTTTTAGCAGAATATCTAATGATACCCAAAATATTTTCAGGTGATTTGATCTGGCCGTCTTAGCGATCCTGACTATTGGAGATCCAAAGCAATTTTCATTTGTTACCCGTCTTTTTACCGAGAACGGGGCAAAGACATCCATTAGCTCAGCGGCTGACATCAGGGACACGATAAATAAGCTCCGTGCCTCGCATTATGACATATTAATTGGCGACTTTGATCTTGGCAAGGAGAACGGGATTGACTTTATTGGAAGATTAAAAAAGCATGTTCAATACTCTCCTGTTACTATCTTCACCGGAGACCAGGCACCTTCCGTGGTAAAAGAAGCAGTAAAGGCTGGAATTGACTATTTTTT
>JAAYPD010000013.1 GCA_012520015.1 Methanomicrobiales archaeon | reverse complement strand
GCGATCACCAGGGTCGTACACTCCTTTGCAACCTGGTCAATCGCTTTCTGCACTGCCGCCTCTGATATATTATCAAGCGCACTTGTTGCCTCATCCAGGATTAAAAATTCGGGTCTGCGGATCATGGCACGGGCAATAACAATTCGTTGCCTGATATATTCCGTGGTACTTTCATACGGCGATTACTTCATCCTTTACAATATGGAGTCTGATAAGATTTGGTGTATCATCGTCGTCAAAATGACATGCTACTGCATCAAGAACCATCTCTCGAAGTTCATCAAGTGTGTCTGCCTGGGTATATATCGAATGATGGAACGATCGTGCAATATACCCTCCTTCTTCGGCTTCTTCTACCAGAAAGAGTATTTCAGTCTCTTTATGCTTTTGGGTAATAATCATATAGAACCCCCTTTCATGTGATTCAAATTATTTAGATCAACAATGGTCTTCTATCTTACCAGTTTTTTTACTTTGAAAGTTCAAATATCCACGTATCACATCTCTCTCATCATACTCATCTCCCAATATCTCCCCTTCCTCTCGATCAGCTCCTCATGCCTCCCTTCTTCAACGATTCTCCCCTTCTCAATAACGACAATCTTGTCAGCATTCCTGATTGTTGTCAGCCGGTGGGCGATCACCAGGGTCGTACACTCCTTTGCAACCTGGTCAATCGCTTTCTGCACTGCCGCCTCTGATATATTATCGAGCGCACTCGTTGCCTCATCAAGGATTAAAAATTCGGGCCTGCGGATCATGGCACGGGCAATAACGATTCGTTGCTTCTCCCCGCCGGAAAGGGTGACTCCCTGGTCTCCCACCATAGTATCATACCCGTCAGGCAGATCCATGATAAATTCGTGTGCATGAGCTGACTTTGCCGCCTGGATGACCTCGGTGTCTGAAAATTCACCACCAAATAAGATGTTCTCCCTGATACTTGCATTAAATACAAACGGATCCTGGCTTACGTAACCGACAATATCGCGGTACGTATTCATGTCGTACTCTTTCAGATCTCTTCCGTTAACAATGATCCTCCCGGATCCAGGATCATAAAGCCTTAGAAGTAAACTTGCAATTGTGGATTTTCCTGAACCAGAATGGCCAACAAGAGCAGTCATGGCTCCTTTTGTAATACTCATCGATACATTATTCAGGATCCTTGCATGTCCATAGGAAAAACTCACATTATCCAGGACTATATCAGAAGAGATGTCCTTGCAGGTGAGTTCACCATTCACGACATCATGATACTTACTATCCTGAAGAGTTGAATAAATTGTAATGACATGGGGATAGAAATTTTTAAGTTCCATCTTATACGTTCCCATGTTCATGGCCTTTGGGAGAATCTTCATCATACCCGCAGCAAAAGTCCCAAGGACAGGGATAATGGCAAGAAAGTTATCTGCATAAAAGATATACAATACAAGAACGATTGCCCCGATAGAGATGTAAAACAGGGAATTAATCGCAATAATGGGAATTCTCTGGATGAACATCAGATCCGCAAACTTGTCCCAGTACACCTTTAAAGCATCAATATACTGCCTTCCCCAGTGTTCAGATGCATGAAGCGATTTAATTGATTTGACTCCGGTAATATATTCATTTATAACCTTGTTTTCAGACTGGCCGGATGATATCTGAAGACTTCCCAGCTTTTCTGAGATATTTTTACTTATCGAGTTGATAATAAGGTAAAAAATCCCTCCACCAATTAATACAAGAATAAGCCCGCCAGGTGAGATAAGAAAGAGCATAACGATGACCAGTACAGAGGTCATCAGATCAGTGCAAAGGCAGAGGAGTCTGTCATATGTCTGTTGAATATAATATGGACTTTGATTGAAGAGATTGATTAGATCGCCCTGTTTTGAATCGACAAAAAACCTGTAATCATTTGAGTCTATCCTTGAGAAGATAGATTTTTTCGTCTTCACGATAAGTTCCCGCTGGAAGATAAAGCCTGCCTTCCAGTATGCCAGCTGAAGAACAAGGGACGTCCCCGTGAGAAGAATGAATAATAAACCAAGATGGACAAACTGCGATCCCATCGGTATCAGGCTGCTGATATATTCGATAACCCCGTAGTATGGTATGGTGCTTGCGTTTATCTGAAACCCCACAGATATCATCGGGTATAATAACGCAATGCTGCCAGCATCTATAACTCCGATTATGATGGATATTACCAGAAGAAAAAACAGGTAATGCTCATAACCATGTACGAAGAACCGGAGCATATGAAAATACTCTTTGAATGTGACCATTGCTCATTAATAGTGGAGACATGAAACAAAATAAGTTATGGGCCTTCGAAAAACCCCGCTCCTCTCATTCCCAGGCTTGTGATGGGTAATGAATGATATTCACTGGAATCACACGCATCTCTATTGTAATGGGCTTTTTAAAATGATTATCAAGGGCCGTGTGCAGAAGTCCGGGATCAGGCATCTCTCCGGTCCCGATTATATGCAGGGTGAGGTTCTGTTTTCGAAGGTCTAATGCCGTTATTTCATAACCTGTTCCTGATAACCAGCTCTTTGAAATATCCTGTGCCTCTTTGGTATAATATGCCTGGCCAAGTGTCTCATACCCTGAAATGAAAAGGGGGACAGATATCAGTGCTACACAGATGACCGCGATGGTAAAAGCCTGTTTACGTTTTTTCGAGTGGGATTTATCCATCCACCCCGGGTTTATCCCGGATATCCAGAAGACTGCTCCCCCTGATACAAGAATTGCAAAAAGGTTTGTGAGAAAGAGGAGGAGTGAACCGGTTGCGTCTCCCCAATGAAGCTTTGAAAGAGAAATACCCACGACACTCAGAGGAGGGACAAGGGAGATGGCTATTGCAACCCCTGGAAGTGAATCACTGACAGACTCCCTGCTGACAACAAATGCCCCCGCTGCTCCTGCGGCAAGAGCAACATACAAGGCAAACATGTCAGGCGCCGTCCTTGAGAAGATCTCCTGGTTTTCCTGGAAATCAATTGAAAGAGGAGAGATACTACAGGTGAGCAGGGCGGCGAGGAGTATGACATATATGGTGCTAATAGTCACGATCATCATCGATCGCCCGGCTCTTTCTGTGTCACCAAGCACTATCGCAAGTGTGGCCGCCATGATAGGTGTCATCAGTGGGGCGATGATCATCGCACCGATAACCGTGGCGGCAGATCCGGCAATAACCCCGTATGTTGAGATAATGGTTGCAAGAGTCAGGAGTATTCCATAATTCAGAATTTCATTTCCTGCACATTCACCCTCAAAGCAGAGTTTTTTCTGCAATATCGGGAGATATGCCATGTCAAATTTATTCAGCCTGATAAATTCTTCGAGCATATATCAATGGATGATACGATCTCTTATGTTATCATATCATTGTCAGGCCTTAAGATCAGGGGATCTCTCAATTCGAATGAAAAAGTCCCTGTTGTCAGGCTTTCCCAAACCCTGTCAAAAAACGGTAGTGATTATATTGCTGATATTATTGGGCAGCGGTCCCGGCACAGGCACCTTCCTGCTCAAAAACCCATTCCCTAACCGGCCCGGACTCCAGATACACCGGTTCATAATCGTCCAGCCAGCGTGCATGAGGGTTGGAGCGTGAAACCAGGAATTTGTCATAATCACCTGGATTAGCGGCCTGATGATAGCGCATGAAGATATTTTCTTTGGTGAGCCCGACGACCTCAACCTTCCCTGAACTATGCGACATGATAAACCTGGCCCTTTTTGCAAGCCCGGAACATTTTTTAAATGCGTTTTGAAAGATCCTGAATGATCTTTCAACAGGAACCGAGTAAATATAATTCCCGATAGTTGGGCGGCACTGGAAGACATAATAGGGTGATACTCCCATGAATGAAAGTCTCCTGAAAAGGTCTGCCATGGTGGCCTGGTCATCATTCACTCCTTCAATAACCGGCGTCTGGTTAACAACCGCTGCCCCTGCCTGCTGAAACATCCTGATTGCCCTGACCGATTCAGAAGAGATCTCGTCCGGGTGGTTGATATGGGCCATTATGTAAATCTTCTTTCCCCCGCCTGATACTTCCCTGACAAGAGAGATGAGTTCCTGGTCCCCGGTAATCCTGAAAGGGTTGTAAACCGGCATTTTTGTTCCAATCCTGATGATCCCGACATGTTTTATCTCCATTATCTGTCTGATCACTTCCTTTATCCTTGCAGTGGAGAGGATGAGGGGGTCCCCACCGGTAAGAAGAACATCGGTCACCTCAGGACGGTCCCTGATATACTCGAGTGCAGGCATATAATCTATGACCGTCTGGCGTTTACAATCCATGAAAAGACGTTTTCTAAAGCAGAACCTGCAAATCCCCCCACATACATCAGATAACAAAAGAAGTGCAGTCTGGGGATATTTATGTTGAAGTCCATTCTGAACAGTATAATGTTTTTCAAGGGATGGATCAGGACTTCCTGAGGCTTCCAGTTCACGGGGGTCGGGGAAGATGATCCGCTTTATCGGGTCTTTGGGATTGTTCCAGTCGATAAGCGAGAGATAATGCTTTGATGCCCGGAATGGAAAACGGTTGGTTACCTTTATCAATATTTCCTGTTCACTCTCTGGCATGGTCTGAAAAAATGGAATCTGTCTTATGTCTGTGATGTATGTTCCTTTCATCATGTTCACCTCCTGATGGTCGAAAATTAAAACCCCTGTAATGAGTGGGGAGAAAATCTCCAGGATTACTTCAATCCGGGCAGATGGCTGACTAAATGTGTTTCAAAAAGGCCCGGTTATGGAATAATTGTAAGTAATATTATTAGTAGTTTCTTAGCATTGATTAACATTTGTGATATTTTCCTCATCCCAAAGATGGAATGCATATTGATTTTCATCAGGTTCTGTTTCATTCTCACTCGTCTTTTCAAACGGTTGGAATTCAATTTTATTTCAATTACACCGCTTAATTCACAGAAATTTTCACGGTATACTATTATTGTTCAGTTCATCCCTTTCTTAAAATTTTGTTCCCACCTGACAATATCGTTTCATATGCCTGTCTTGTAATTCTCCATTACGTCCATTTCAGATCTTATAAGATCTTATATATAGCATCATGAAGTTTATTTTTATCATACCCGGCATTATCTAACCTGTATTCAGGACTGTTTTATGATGGATTAGACTCAAATCTTAAGGCGTGAAGGCACGGATAGAAGAAGATAAGGTCCTGCTGGGGTCAGAGGGATATGCCTTATATGAACAGAGCGGATTTGGCAGACCACAAAAGGACGGGCTCCGTCTCTCTCCGGTAGAGGCACTCTATCTCGTGTACCGGGGGAGAATTGAGATCCCCGGGTATGATTTTGACACGCTTCTGGTAAGATTTTCAGAAGACGCCCACATGATCAGGTCCTTTCTTGTGTACCGGGATATCAGGGAACGCGGGTACGTAGTCCAGACCGGGCCACATGATTTCAGGGTATTTAAGCGGGGAGAAAAACCAGGGAAAGGGGAGTCCCAGTACATGGTCCGCGTCCTCTCCGAACGTGACCTGATTGACTTTTCCGTGGTCCAGGGCGAGGTCAGGACCACCCTGAACATGAGGAAACAGCATGTCCTTGCGGTTGTCGATGATGAATTTGAGATAACCTACTATGAAGTTAAGCTCCAGAAACTGCCTGGGCTTGAAGCAGCTCCTGACCCAAAGCCGGCGCAGGGCATCCTGTCCAGTATATCGGTCATCATAAATGCCGGAACCGATCTTGGGTATGACCAGGCATTCTATGGAAAACGCCTTGACGAGTCAAGGATAGTGCTTGCAACCGTTGAAACGGCTTATCTGATGGAACAGGGATTTATCACCATTATGCAGGGAGAGGATGTTCTCACCACTGAGGATTACTGTGCCTGTATACAGGATTCAGATCCAGAGCTGGGCAAGAAGATAACCGTGTACCGCCATTTACGAAAACTTCAGTACATTCCAAAGACCGGGTATAAATTCGGGCATCACTTCAGGGTCTATTCAGGAAGAAAAATCCATTCGGAGATGCTGGTCCAGGCAACAGACCTTGGTGAAACATTACCAATGAATAGTATCTCAAGGTCAGTCCGCATGGCTCATAGTGTCAAAAAGAAGATGTTATTTGCCGGTATACATGATGAGGGCATTGTCTTTACAGAATTTGCCAGGATAAAACTATAATCATGGTCACTGAAGCTGTAAACCCCTGGGCATCAGACCAGTCTGTGGATATTGAGCGTCTGCATGCCGAGTTTGGAATTGAACGAATCGAGACGGTCATCGATCTTTTGCCAGAGATCCCTGGTTTTATCAGGCGTGGGATAGTCTTTGGTCACCGCGACTATCACCAGATTGCGAATGCGATCAGGAACAATGAGCCTTTTAATGTGATGACCGGGTTTATGCCGTCAGGACACCCGCATCTTGGGCACCTGATGGTCATGAAGGAGGTGGTCTGGCATGTGCACCAGGGTGGAAGTGGATATGTCTGTATTGCCGACCGGGAGGCCCATGCTGTTCGAAACCTCTCCTGGGAGCAGTGCAGAAGATATGGCGACGAGTATCTCTCCTGCCTTTATGCCCTTGGTTACCATGGAGAGACTTATGAACAGAGTTCAAACCGGGTCGTGCAGGACCTGGCATTTGAAGCATCGGCCAGAGTGAACTTTTCTGAGCTCTCTGCAATCTATGGATTCACCCCGGATACCGACATCGGCCATGCCATGAGTGTTCTTACACAGGTTGCCGATATCCTTCATCCCCAGGTGGAATCAGAGCCTGCTCCTACCGTTGTTCCGGTTGGACTTGACCAGGACCCGAATATCAGGCTTACACGGGGAGTTGCCCATAAACTCCGGATGTTCACCGTCGAGGACAGGGGAACCCATGTCAGTGTACGGTCAAAAGAGGCCCCTGAAGAGGCGATGAAAGCGGTTCATAAAGGGTTTAAGGGTTCCAGGCGGTACGAGGGCCATATAGATATCTCTGGTGTTCCTCTTGATGTCGTGAAAAAGACTGTCCGTGCAATAGAGCGTATTCATGGAGGATACGGTTTTGTGACTCCCTCCGCGACTTTTCACCGGTTCATGCCAGGTCTGACCGGAGGGAAGATGTCGTCAAGTATTCCTGAGAGTATCATCGGTTTTTACGAGGATGACAGGCAGGTAACAAAGAAGATTATGTCTGCCCTGACTGGTGGCCGGATGACGCTCCAGGAGCAGAAAGAGCTTGGAGGAGAGGCAGATAAGTGTCCTGTCTTCCTTTTAAATCTCTTTCACATGGTACCTGACGATGCAGAGCTTGCCGAAATCCGGCGGAAATGCATGGCCGGTGAGCTTATGTGCGGACAGTGTAAGAAAGATACAACAGCAAGGGTTCTGGCTTTCCTTGATGAATTCAGGGAGAAGATGGAGGCTGCCGCAGATCAGGTAAGATCGGAAAAGAGTTGTTAACTATTAACCAGCAGCTTTTTCTCCTGGTATCGGTTTAACCTTAAGCAGCCTGGAGTTGAATGCCGAAGGGATCAGTCCATCGGTTTGTTAACCCCAGCTTTATCCGGGACCACCCCGTTATTCTACTTTTATCCCACGTTTTATTATTCTCACGTGGGAACCCCTCTAATCCTGAATTTTTTCATGGGAAACGGATCTCTGTCGGACGAAGAATACTTTTGGTATTGGTCGACATTATAGCTGAACTGATGACAAAAATACTCCTGCCAACTCCATAGGTGATTCGTAATACTCTCAATCATTGCTGGAGACTAACGAGCATTCTTTACCTCAATAAAATTGTGAACGAATTGAAAAATGTTTAACGCGGCGATAAATCCTCGAGTTTTTTATGAAGATAATTTATCCCTGACATGCCTGTGTTGCATTGCAAGGATCAGGGCTTTTCATCTGCATGACAGAAGCCAGAGAGGTAAGGCTTGCTTCTCTCGTCATATTCGTATATAAATATCTGAATAATAAGCGGAATGATTTGATTTCACGAATCCCATATCTGGCAATTACATCACGGAACAATATATCATCAAAGGTTCTTTGCAAGATCTCCGGATCCGGTTCTTTCAGATATTCTGGAAATCCCCCGTCATCAATGTACTGTGAGAAAAGCCGGAGAGCAGCAGCAGATTCACTGGTGGTATGTATGCCGGATGGATTCCACGAGACTTGATGAAACGTGCAGTATTCATCAAATCCAAAGGGGAACAGTTCAATCCGAATATATCTCCCGGTAAGATGGGTTCCAAGTTCACTACTGAGCATCTGTGCATTGGATCCGGTCAGGAAAATCCGGTATCCTTCGTCATGCATTCTTCTTATAACCCGTTCCCATCCGGGGATGTTCTGGATCTCATCAAAAAAGACTGTTCTTACTTCTGGATATAATTCCTCCCAGATGAAAATAAAGGATGCAAGATCCTCTGTAGTAGCACCGATCAACCGGTCATCATCAGCATTCAGATATAAGAATGAGGGAAATCCAAGTGATAATTGTTTCAGGAAAGTGGATTTTCCAGACCTCCTGACTCCGGAAATGACGACAATCCTATCCTTGTTACGGTATTGTTCAGGATCGATTCTCCGTGGTATACCTGGATCCTGATTCGTAAATCGTTTCAGTTGATCTGCTAAGACTTCTTTCAGGATGTGAAGAGGGATCATATATTACAAATCAACAAAAATCTATTTTTCGTTTATTAGTAATAATAGTTATGTCTCCTCTATGTTGGCTCTATGCTATTATTAGACCAGGTAATGTTGTGGTCGTAACGCTTAAACACCCTCGAATGAGTGAGAGGGACCTTCTCATATAATTTCACCAGAGGCAACCCGTTCTTATCCATTGGGCGTAGGCCCATCCTTTTCCGATTATCCTCTCTTACATAGGGGAGTGGTGGCCCATTCTGATTGGGTATCACGTTACACAAATCATCTGTTCATCCGGAACCCTGTAATCGGGAAGATATAGGGAAGAGAGCGATCATTCCTCCTCCCTCTTTTCATCAGTAAGAATGGACTCTGCATAAGTAAAGATATGAGGATAAAGTTCAATAACTGCATCTGCCATGTTTTGCCTCCCAAAATAATAGGGAGATTTGCCAAGAAGCCTGACGGGAATTATCCTCACCGACTCTCTTTGAAGCGGGACAAGCGGATCATCTCCTTCACAGGTGAAAAACCCGGTGGGAACTGCCTTTTCTGGGAGTTTTATTCCTGAAGGGAAAAACGCGGATACCGGAGTCCCGGCACTTCTGCT
>JAAYPD010000191.1 GCA_012520015.1 Methanomicrobiales archaeon | reverse complement strand
GGACGATGAGTATGATGAATCAGTAAGTGACCTGATCATGGTTCTATAAAATTACCATTCCTTATTTTAGAGATTTTTATAATCTGTCTTTGAATAGTCCCTGTAAACAGGAAAATTCGCCCTGATTGATCTTACTTCTTCCTCCCGGATATCATAATACACCAGCTCTTCATTGCCACCCCCACATGCCCTGATAGTCCCATCAGGACCGGCTATACAGGTTTCTCCTGAATAATTGTCAACCGGAGTCAGCCCGACGGTATTTACCGATGCAACGAAAAATTGAAATTCTGCTGCCCTGCTCCTTGTAAAAAGTGTAAGATATTTAATCCTTGAAGATGGCCAGGCCGAGGGCACTATCATCAGTTCAACCCCTTTGTCCCTGTATGCCTGAAATAATGGTGAAAATCTTAGATCATAACATATTGCAAGCCCGGTTTTGCAGGAACCATACCGGAAAATTCCAAGATCTTTACCTGCCAGGTAGTGTTCATCTTCTCCTCCTGGAGAAAAAAGGTGGATCTTTGAATATTTCGCCAGTATATCTCCGTCAGGACCTATTGCTATACAGGTATTTTTGGGTTTATTGTCACTCTCCTCCCGAAATGATCCAATTATTCCTATACCAGCCTCTCTTGCGATATCTCTCATCCCGCCAACCAGTGACCCAGTTTCTTTTGTTGCAAATGATGTGTCATCAGGATCCCATCCTGTCAGGAACTGTTCAGGAAATGCGATTAGATCAGCATCTTTTTGTGATGCTTCTACCGCAAATTTTCTCATCTTCTCAAGGCCTAAACCAGGATCATTCCAGCAGGGTGATAATTGTGCTAAACATAGTATCATATATTATTATCTGTTAATAACTTCCAAAAAGATGTTTTGGATTATGATTACTTTCACAAATCTGGCAACAGAAAAAGAGGTTTTATATGTCTGATGAAAATATAAAAGAGATTGAACTGCAGGTAACAGGAATGCACTGTGCAACCTGCGCAATATCTGTTGAAAAAGGGCTCTCTTCAACTCCGGGGGTTAGTGAATCCAAGGTAAACCTTGCTACAGGAAAAGCAAGGATCTCTTATGATCCCACACTTGTTTCCATTAATGATCTGACCGGGGCCATAGAGAAGAGTGGATTTGGAGTAAGCTATGAGAAAGTCATCGTCCGTGTGGGAGGTATGACATGTGCTTCCTGTGTTCAGGCAGTAGTCCGGGCTTTACAGTCATTAGATGGAGTTGTATCTGTAGATGTCAACCTTGCCACTGAGCGGGCCTATATCTCCTATAATCCTTCTCTTGTTGATATCAGGGCCATTCGTGACGCAATAAATAATGCCGGCTATCAGTTCCTTGGAACTGACAGGGACAAAGAAGACGAGATCGAGAGAGAGAAAGAAAAAGAGCTGAAGAATCAGCTTATCAGGATAATAATCGGTTTTGGCCTTTCCATTATCCTTATGGGGATGATGTTTATTCCATTCCATGATATGCAGATCATCTCCTATGCTCAGTTCATTATAACCACACCGGTTCTTTTCTGGCTTGGGTCCCCCATATTTCGTGCTGCATCAGGCGCTTTAAGGAACAAAACCCTGAACATGGATGTCATGTATGCCATGGGTATAGGAGTTGCTTACCTTGCAAGTGTTCTTGGAACCTTCTCGATAATTCTTGATAAAAGCACTCTCTTTTATGAGACCACCATTATGCTTACTGCATTTTTATCTCTTGGAAGATACCTTGAAGCACGTGCAAAAGGCAGAACATCATCAGCAATATCTTCGCTCATCGGACTACAGGCCGATTTTGCCTCGGTTATCAGAGAAGGAATAGAAAAAGACATCCCTGTTCAGGATGTAGTTCCCGGAGACATCATCAGAATGAGACCAGGAGGGAGGATTCCTGTAGATGGCGTCGTAGTTTCCGGATCAAGCTATGTTGACGAATCGATGGTTACCGGTGAACCACTGGCAGTATTAAGGGAAGAAGGGCATGAGGTCATCGGGGGTACACTGGTTACAACCGGGACAATCAATTATGAGGCTACAAGGGTAGGCTCGGATACCATGCTTGCAAGGATAATCAGGCTTGTAGAGGAGGCCCAGGGTTCACGCCCCCCGGTACAAAGACTTGCTGACTATGCGGTTGCATGGTTCATCCCGACGGTTCTTTTAATATCGGTTCTTTCATTCCTTTACTGGTATGGTATAAGGGGAATGGACCTTCGTTTCTCCCTTCAGACGCTGATAGCAGTCCTGGTAGTGGCCTGTCCATGTGCCCTTGGTCTTGCAACGCCTACAGCAGTGACGGTCGGAATCGGACGTGGCGCAGAACTTGGCATACTGATCAGGAATGGCTCGGTTCTGGAGATCTCTGATAAGATAAACGTTGCTTTATTTGATAAGACCGGAACCATCACCAGGGGCAAACCGGTTGTCACCAATATTGATACTTTTACAGGAAACGAAGGACTTCTTTTATCAATGGCAGCATCTCTTGAATTTCTTTCTGATCATCCATTAAGTTCTGCGATAATGGCCAGGGCACAGAAAGAAGGTATTGAACCTGCTGATGTAAGCTCTTTTGAGACAAAGACAGGAAGTGGCCTTTCCGGTATAGTTGCAGGTGGCATGATAAGAATTGGTACAAAGGATTTTCTCTCTTCCAATGGCCTTTCATTAAAACCTGAAGAAGAAGAGATCGTTACCAGCCGGGAGAAAGAGGGAAAGACATCGGTCCTTGTATCAAGGGATAATCAGATCCTGGGTCTCATCTCAATAGCAGATGAAGTAAAGCCGGAAGCAGAAAGATGTGTCAGGTTCTTAGATGAAATGGGTATTCGTTCAGGTATTGTTACCGGCGATAACCATGTTACAGCAGCTGCCGTTGCCCTGATGGTAGGAATTTCAGACGTGTTTGCACGCATTCTTCCTGAAGGCAAGGAGAAAGAAGTTGTCAGAATTCAAAAAGAAGGGAATGTAGTTGCATTTATTGGAGACGGGATCAATGATGCGCCGGCACTTGCCAGGGCCGATACTGGTATTGCAATTGGTTCAGGCACTGATGTTGCCATAGAGAGTGCTGACATTGTCCTTGTCAGGGATTCCCTTATACAGGTTCCTGCATCACTTCAGCTGGCAAGAAAAGTTATGAGCAGAATAAGGTTAAACCTGTTCTGGGCCTTTGCTTACAATATAATCCTGATTCCGCTGGCGGCAGGAATTTTATACCCTTCAATAACTTTCAGACCAGAATATGGTGCATTTGCCATGGCTCTCTCTTCGGTAACAGTCGTCAGCCTCTCACTTTTACTAAAACGATACATACCGCCGGCACTTGAAAGCGATCAGAAATCCGGGATACATGAACCTGAAGATGAGATAGATCCAATCTGTGGAATGACGGTAAACCCAAAGACAGCGAAGTTCAGCTCTGAGTACATGGGTAAGATGTACTATTTTTGTAATAAAGGTTGCAAAGAGGTCTTTGATAAAAACCCTGAACAATACAAAAAATAATTTTTATTCGTACACTGTTAATTTTAAAGCCTTCGATGAAGTCATGCTGTACCCCTCGTCACCAGGGAAGAAAGCCTCAATCTGAACAGATCCACTTTCTACAACCGGAAGGCTGAAAGAGTACTCTCCATTGATATCAGTTGTAACAGATCCTGCATCTCTCCATTCAGGCATGCCACCAAAGGCACATCCTCCAAGGCAGCCGACAGGACTTGAAGCAAGCCGGTACGTAATCTCTTTGAATGATATCCCTTTTCCTTCACTATCTGTAAGCCTTCCCTTAAAGGAGACATAATCACGTATCTTTGGAAAGGTCGGCCATCCGCTCAGGGTGAGTGCTGTCTTTTTAGGTTCGTCTCCAGGTACCACGGAGATATATACTTTTTCACTATATATTCCATTATACAAGGCTTCAAAGCTCCAGTCTCCCCCGACGTCAGCAACCTGATTATATCTGAATGACCCGTTTGATACCGGTTTTGCCAGCATGAACGTGTCAGTATGTGAACCTTTAGGCGCAGAAATCAGGATGATAACATCAGAGGGCTGAGTTCCGAATAATGACCTGTCAACCTGACCGGAAAGATAGACTTTATCCCCAATGATCACTTCATCCAGTGGTGTCTGTAAAATGACCAGATCGGATGGAATTGAATTATCCAGGCTGTCATCCTGGTATGCAGATACATGAGGCAGTAGCAGAAATCCTGTACATACCAGGATGAACAGGCAATATTTTATAGACATTTCAGATCCCTGTTGCATCCCTTATGTATATTATTTACGTATGTCCTTATCAGGTTTGAGGATAGGGCGGTTTAAAAAAATAGTTCTTTTCGGTACTGTTCTGCCCGTTCATAAAATCCGGATGCATCTCCTGATCGGACAGGCCTTCCTTCAAACCATGGATCAACAAAGCCCGGACTTAAGAGACGGGCAAGAAGCTGCATTTCACGAAGGCTGTACTGACCAGGTGATGTTTCGCTATGGATATAACAGTAGGTATACAAAGAACCAAAAAGACAAAGCAAAGGCCTTGCATACCGAAACAGGGTTCCTGTCACGCTTGTTATTAACGGGTACTGACAGGAGCTGGTAATTTTTAAAAGCCTTAGTAAGTCATCATCTGACTGGGGCTGGACGGCTATCTTTATTATATCTCCATAGGAATGAAGCTCCCTGATAAGATCCTGCAGTTCACCGTCGCCAGGCATAAGGTTCTGATGAGAAGAGGCAATTATGGTCTTATTATGCTGCCTTGCAACCTGTGCAAGTTCTTTAAACTGGATCTCAAGATCTACCATGTCCCCATAATCAAGGCATGGCTCTATCTTACTCCAGAGAACATTCGTACCTCCTGCAAAGGCGCCCCCTTCCTTACTGCTCCGGACGGTCAGGATAACTGGTCCATGAAAGCTGTCGCGAAGTTTTTTTAATGCATCAACAACAGGCTCGGTAATTAAATCAAGCCTTATCTCTAAAGCATCAGCTTCTGTAACCTGCGGGGAAAGTATCTCCCTTGTACTGGATAAAGATGCGATTATCTTGATCTTCCGGTTTGGATCTGCCTTAAGGGATTCATATGCCATTTATCCCCTCCCGATAATGGCAATGTCAGATAATCTTACTGAAGGTACAATCACCGATCCAAGCGTCCTGGTCTCCTTGCTGCATCCCTGAATCCTGTAAAGGATCTCAAAAATATTACCTGACATCATCCCTGTTCTGACAGGTTCCTGCAATTCCCCGTCATATGCAAAAAAGGGTGAAGAGAGCTCTACGGAGAAGTCGCCAGACATGGGATTTGCAGTATGTGCACCAATAAGATCATGAACAAATAATGCTTTATCTTCAAAGATGTCAAATTCAGGACCAGAGAGGATGAGGTTATGATTTCCGATAGCAGGAGCCCCTGACTGGCCTGTCCTGACAGCACTGGCGGTGGGTGTCTCATCGTACCGGTATGCGGTCCTGAGGTCATAAGCAAATGATCGGAGAACGCCATTCTCAATGAAGGGGTTCTTCTTCACCGGCATTCCTTCTCCATCCCAGGCTGAATTTGCAACTCCCCTTGGATCCATTGGATCATCAATCAGTGAGATATATTCACCAGCGACATAATCCCCGACTTTTCCTGCAAAGACCGACCGCCCAGTGTGAACGTTCCTGCCTGACAATGCAGGTATGATTGCTGCATCAAGCAATTGTGAGACTGCCATTGGTGATAAGATAACATCATAGGTTTTAGTCTCTATCTCCTCTCCACCCTGCCCTTTTGCAGCGAAAAAGGATGCTTTTTCCCCGGTTTCCTGTGGATTTATCTGGTCCAGGTTCCATGAGGTATCTGATTCATAACCGGTCGACTGTCCTGCAATCATCTCAAGGCTTACATGCACCTGCGTTCCGGTAGTCGAATAATTTAAACCATTACTATTCGCAATCGTGTGGCTGGATATTGCAACAGAGGCTGATCCTGACGTGATATCTGCTTTATAAGCCTCTGATCCGGCCTTAAGCTGTGAGATAATATCGGTGACAAGGTATGGATCAGTCTTAATTCTTTTATCAAGGGCAAGAGGCCTTTTATCAACATCGGCAGGTTCAGGGAGTCCTTTCCAGGTAAGAGGGTCGGCAAATTTTGCACTTGCACATGCTGCATCAAGACATCTCTTCCAGGTCTGTGGATTATCTGTACATGAAACACCGATCTTTCCGTCTTTAATGATACGGATAATTATCCCTGAGCCACTCGATTTACTCCCGATTGCTATCTTATCCTGTTTCAGGTCAGCTGATATCGCTTCGGTTCTGGCAAAAAACACTTCAGCTTCATCAGCAACATTCTCAGCGGCTCTAAAAATATCATCAATCAATATCGCACCCCCCAACTACAGCCTTGTCCAGGAGAAGATGAGGCGATCCATCTGTTACCGGCACAGTCTGACCTACCTTACCGCAATATCCAGGATGCAGGGCGAGATCATCACCTATTAGGGAGATTGTATGCAGGGTCTGTAAGATCTCACCAGATAATGATACATCGCGGACCATGGTGGTGCATTCTCCGTCTTCAATAAGGTAGCCGAACTCGGCATTAAACTGGAACATGCCACGTCCAGGGTCCACCTGCCCACCTCTTGATCCTTTAAGGAGTATACCCGACCTGCATTCAGAGATGATCTCATCATAAGAGGAATCACCATTTTCGATGAAAGTATTGCTCATTCTCACGATGGGTTCAACGCCTGGCATGCCCCTGCAATGACCTGCATCTCCAAATCCGACAGATGCAAGTGTCTCCCTGGAATGAAGATAGGATTTTAAGATACCTTTTTGGATAATTTCGGTTCTTTTTGTCTCTGTTCCTTCATCATCGACCGGGCAGAAACCAAACTCCGGCAAAGATGGATCGTCGACGATTGTAAGCAGGGGAGATCCTATCTGTTCATCGATCTTTCCTTTCAGAATTGAGCTTCCTTCTTTTACAAGGTCACCTTCTGATGCATGACCAACCGCCTCATGGGCAAAAACACCGGCAAGTTCAGGATCTAATACTGCCCGCAAAATTCCTCCCTTGGCAGGTTTTGCATCAAGAAGTCTTCCGGCCCTCTCTGTTGCCTCTCTTGCAAGGTCCTGCCGGTGCCTGATATTGAGGCCTGAAATGGTGTGATCCCTCTCATATCCCATCTGGACAATTCCTGCACGTGATGCAACCAAAAGAACGGAAAAACCGCACCTGCATAAGCCATAATTATAGGAATTGCCATAACAGTCAGAAAAAGTAACTTTTTCGTCCTTTTCAATGTAATTTATCCTCCGGCTTACGATGTCCGGGCCTTCTGTCGCCTTGTACATGTCAAGAAGGATGGAGACCTTCTCTTCAAGACTTACATCAGCCGGATTTTCTTTCATGGACGGAACTGGATGAATACTGGATGGCGTCTCCTGTATCGGGATATGAATATTTGTAACAAGGGATGCAGAATACGCTTCTTTAATAAAAGATTCCGGAAGTTTCTCAAACTCAGCCTCTTCGCCGGAAACAGAAAAAACTCCCCAGCCCTTGTCTCCAAGAACCCTGATAACGGCCTTGTCAAAAAAGGAGGTGCCAGCCTGCTCTACTCTCCCATTATCCACGTCTACCTGGGTGACTTCCCCTGTAACCCTGCGGACGTCGTAATACCTGCATGATACTGGCATCAGACGACCGTCCCGGGAGCATGAATATCAGAACCAAGTATTGAACGGGTGGTGGACCATGCGATAGTCTTGAGCTTGTCAAGGAACAGTTCACGGTTGTCAGGAACAAGGGCAATTTTCAGGACTTCGTCTATCTTCTCAACCGGGATAATCTCAATTGATGATACAAACTCCTCTTCGATTAGGACGTCACCAAGGTTGGCCTTTGGTATGAGCACTTTTCTGATCCCTGCCCTTGCAGCTGCCTCTATCTTGTAGGTGACTCCACCAACAGGTAAAACATCGCCCCTGACTGAAAGTGAACCTGTCATTGCAATATCCTGCCTGACAGGGATAGATTCAAGGGCACTTATTGCTGCAGTTGCAACAGTTATTGAGGCCGAATCTCCCTCGACACCCTGGTAGGTTCCGATAAACTGGATATGGATATCAATATTCCTGATGTCTTTGCCGGTAAACCGCTTTAGTATGGCCCCTACGTTCTTGATTGACTCCTGGGCAATCTCTTTTAAAAGACCTGTCGCAATGATATTTCCGCCATCTCCCTGTGCAGGAGTAATTGCTGCCATGATAGGAAGGACAGAACCTGCATCACTGCCCATAACAGCAAGCCCGTTGACCCGGCCGATCTCGGTTCCTTCAACGACCGCCAGTTCATATTCACGGGACCTTTTTATCATCTGGCCTGATATCTGGTCTTCAATAGAGCGGGCTGTCTTCTTTGCATCAAGGACATGACGCCTGGTAGTAAGGGCTGCCCCTTCCTGGCGTGCCAGGTCTCCAGCCACCCTGATAAGGCCGCCCATGTCACGCAGCTTCAGGGTCAGGTATCCTTTCCTGTTCGAACGCCGCCTGGCTTCGTGAATTACTTCGTCAATAGCGGTGCGATCAAAGTGCGGAATAACACCGTCATTTTTTATCTCCTGTGCAATGAACCTAATGAACTTCTCCCGGTTTTCAGGTGTATCAGGCATCGTATCTTCCATGTATATCTCATATCCGTTACCCCTGATACGGGAGCGAAGAGCCGGGTGCATTCCTTCAATAGCATCCAGGTTCCCGGCAGCCACCATGACAAAGTCACATGGGACTGGTTCAGTCCTGACCATGGCCCCTGATGAGCGTTCACTCTGCCCGGTTATGGAAAACTGGCACTCCTGCATGGCGGTCAGAAGACTTTGCTGGGAAGGAAGCCCAAGGGTATTGATCTCATCAACAAAAAGGACACCCTTATGCGCCCGGTGAATTGCACCTGCCTCAACCCTGTCATGTGCAGGAGTTTCAAGCCCCCCTGACTGGAATGGATCATGACGCACATCTCCAAGAAGTGCGCCGGCATGAGATCCGGTTGCATCCACGAAGGGAGCAGTAGTCGTCTTATCATTGGAGACAAGAAGCTTTGGGACCATCTGCTCTTCCCTTGGGGTTGAGTAACGAAGGGCCATGAAAATAAATGCAGCCGCAATGATACCCATGAGCCACTGATAAGTGATAAAAGCGTACCCGATGATACCAATCATCAGGATCATGATGAGAGTATTTCGAAATTGTATCTTCTTTCTTGCTTCTGTTTTATGAGCTGTGACTATCTCTTTTCCTCTGCCGGATTTTACTGTTCTGATGATAGGTTCATTCTGATCGTCTGAATTTGCATATGCAAGAATATCCTGCATCTCCTCTTTTGGCAGCATCTCCGCCATGGCCTTGGCAAGCATGGACTTACCAGTGCCAGGTGTTCCTATCATCATGACATGCCTGCGTTGAATGGCAGCTTTTCTTATCACTTCAACTGCATGTTCCTGCCCTATCACCTGATCTATGAGTTTTTCAGGGACAACTATCGATCTTGATGTTCCGTCATCTGCTGGTACAGTAACCTCTTCTTCATCTTCTTCTGGTTCTTCTGCTGGCAGAGCCTGTGTCAGGTGCGCATCTGTTTCATCATCTATTATGTCAAATGGTTCAATGCCAGGCACATCCCACACTCTGGTAGTACCAGGATTATCCGTTTGTTCTTCTATTTCCGCTGGTTCGTTCACCCGATTCATTATTATCTTGACACCTGTAAAACCGTTCTGGTATAACTTGATGGGCAATTGTTTAAGTACTTTCAGCAATTCTTATTGGGAATATGAAGATTATCAGTACTCAAAGATCTCAGGTTCTTGCCAGCCGTCTCGCAGCTGCATTGAACATTCCGATAATAGATGCCAGATGGCAGAAATTTCCTGACGGGGAGATATATGTGCGTGCAGAGAGCCCCGCAGAAAAGGTGATTATATGTGGGAGTATTCTTACTAGCGACGACCTTGTTGAACTACTCCTTTTAAAAGATATTTACAATGACTCCGATATCTCTCTTGTAATCCCGTACATGGGTTATGCAAGGCAGGACAAACAGTTTAATCCTGGCGAGCCTCTCTCGGCAAGGGCTGTTGCCCAGGTTCTTGGGAGAGATGTATCAAAAGTGCTCACGGTGAATGTTCATGAGAAGTCTGTCCTGAAATATTTCAATACCAAATCGACTGATATCTCCCTTTCAATACCAGCAGCAAAATTTATTGAGACGCTCTCGCTTGAAAACCCACTGATTCTTAGCCCTGATGAAGGGGCACATAATCTGGCAAAGGAAGTTGCATCAATTGGGAATTGGAATACTGATTATTTACAAAAGACACGCATGTCCGGCGATCATGTAATAATTGAACCCAAATCTGTCCAGGTGCAGGGACGGGATGTCGTCATTCTTGACGATATTATCTCCACAGGAGGTACCCAGGCAACTGCCGCATCCATGCTTTTTAAACAAGGAGTCCGTTCATTACATACTATTGGAATCCATGGTGTTCTGACCTCTGGTGCATATGCCAGGCTTACCAGTGCCGGTATCTCTTCAATATCCTGTAGTGATACAATAGAGCGTGCTTGTAGTACATTCACTGCTGCAGGGGCCCTGGCGAAATATCTCTGAACTCTTAACCTGCAACTGTTTTATGATAAAAGAAAGTCTTTCTGTACTGATTTTGGATGCATCAGCCTTTTTCATTGCATTCCCAGTGACTGAAAAAGTCATGACTGTTCCTGGGGTGGTATCTGAACTTAAAGATATCAAAGGGAAAGCAAGGTTTGAAGTACTGACATCAATGGGACTTGTCGTTTCAGAGCCGACTTTGCAATCGGTAAAAAAAGTGAAGGAAGCCTCTATAAGATCAGGTGATGGTTCAGTTTTATCTCAGACAGATATTGAGGTGATCGCCCTTGCCCTGGACGTTCATGGTACCATCTGTTCAGATGATTTTGCCCTACAAAATACTGCACAATACCTGGATATTCAGATACACCCATTATTGCAGAAGAAGGCTGAGATGCGAAGATGGGTTTTCCGATGCTCTGGTTGCGGAAAATATTATGATCTTATGCCTGTTGATATGACATGTCAGATCTGCGGACTTAAAGTAAGACGAAAAAATAAATAGATTGAGGAAAATGTCTGTTCAGATGTCTAACCTGGATGAGTTAATACAAAAGGCACGTCTCCTGCGTAGCGAAGGACATAGCCCAGGACAGATCGCCGATGAATTATCCCTTTCCATGGAGACGGTCACATGGCTTTTGACCCAGGAAAAAGGGGCGGCTACACCAAAAGATATTCACATAGACTGGACTGCCGTTTCAGGCGAATCGCAGCTTTTAAAAGAGAGTGCACAGATGCTCCTTTCCCGTCTTCATTTAAAAAATGAAGGGATAGTTCCGGAGGTTTTTGTTGGAATAGCAATATCTGGTATACCTCTTGCCACGCTCATGGCAGTATCAGATAATGCCAGACTCGGTATTTACCATCCTGCCAAACATGCAGGGGGGGAAGAGCCAATCGGTTCGATGAGTGGTAATTTTGGAATCCGACCTGGAGAAAAGATAGTGATTGTTGACGATGTTATTACGTCCGGAAAAACCCTGCAGGAGGTTATTGGTTATATTAAAAGGCATGGTGCAGTCCCGGTGGCCTGCTCTGTTCTCTTTGATAAGCGCGGCATTCGTGAAATTGATGGGGTCCCGGTTTATAGTCTGTTTAAGGTCTCCAGAATAGACTAAGAGAGCGCCTGCCAGAACCCCAACTCACAATTTTTATATAGAACTTTAAATCCACCTGTAATGAAACGGAGAATATTCTATGCTTGCTCAACAACCGGTAATCATTCTGAAACAGAATGTCGAGCGTACACAGGGCTACGAAGCCCAGCGCTCCAATATTGCAGCAGCAAAAGCACTTGCTGAGGCTGTTCGTTCTACTTTGGGCCCACGAGGGATGGACAAGATGCTAATGGACGGGACAGGAGATGTCACCATCACAAATGATGGAATCACCATCCTGGATGAGATATCTGTTCAGCACCCCGGGGCAAAGATGGTCATCGAAGTTTCCCGCACACAGGATGAGGAAGTTGGAGATGGAACAACTACTGCCGTGATTCTTGTGGGGGCTCTGATGGAATATGCCGAGTCCCTGCTGAATAAAAAGATTCATCCGACGGTTATCTGTCGCGGGTACCGGATGGGTATGCAAAAGGCCCTTGAAATCCTGCAGTCAATGGCAACGAAGACCGATGCCTACAATAAGGTCATCCTGAAAAAGATTGTTCAGACTGCAATTACGGGAAAATCAATCGAGGACGTAAAAGAAAAAATAAGCGAAATATCAGTAGATGCAGTGATGAAAGTTGCCAGCAGGGATGGCAGAAAGGTGACGGTGAATGAAGAGGATGTAAAAATCAAGAAACACACCGGCGCCACCATGGATGATGCAGCTTTAATCATGGGCGTTGTTATCGACAAGGCACGGGTCAACCAGGAGATGCCAAGATCCATCACCAATGCAAAGGTTGCACTTGTTCAGAAAGAACTTGAGATCAAAAAGACAGAGGTCAAATCAAAGATAAGGATCTCAAGCACTGAACAGCTTGAGGAATTTGCTGAACAGGAGCGCAATGCGTTAAAAGAGATGGCAGATGCTGTTGCAGCATCCGGTGCAAACGTACTTCTCTGCCAGAAAGGCATCGCTGATGCGGCCCAGTTCTATCTTGCAAAAGCAGGAGTACTGGCGATAGAAGATGTTCCTGAATCAGACATGAAGTTTGCCGCCCGTTCACTTGGTGCAACGATCGTGACCAAGGCAGAAGACCTGAAAAAGAGCGATCTTGGGATTGCCGAAAAAGCAGAAGAAGTAGATGATGAAGAGATGGTCATCATATCCGGGGCAAAGAATCCAAAGACTGTTACAATTCTTCTTCGCGGGTCTACCTATTACCTGGTTGACGAACTTGAACGTGCGGTCGTAGACGCAACCCGTGTTGTCATGGATGTGATGGAGGACGAGTTATTTGTTCCAGGTGGAGGAGCTGTCGAGAGCGAACTTACCGTCAGGCTTAGAGAATATGCAGTAAAAGTCGGTGGCCGTGAACAGATGGCAATTGAAGCATATGCAGATGCATTTACCTCTATACCCATCGCTCTTGCAGAAAATTCCGGATATCACCCGATTGACAAGCTTGTCGAGTTAAAGAAGGCTCATGCTGAAGGAAAGAAGAACTTCGGTCTTAATGTATATACCGGAAAACTGGTTGATATGCAGAAAGAAGGAGTAATAGAGCCGATCAGATGTAAGAGACAGGCGATCCAGAGTTCAGGCGAAGCGGTTGAGATGCTGCTACGCGTTGATGATATGATGGTATCCCAGTCAGGAAAGGGCGGAATGCCCGAACCAATGGAATAATTTTTTTATTTTTCTTTATTCATCCTTATCCGGGAGCCTGTTTAACTGGTTCTTCAGCTTTTTCTGCTCCAGGACCTCAAACCCCTTGATCATGTAACCAATCTTTGCTGCCTCTCTGTCCAGCCGCCTGTCGTCTTCTTCCAGCTTTTTTAAAACGTTCTCAAGCATTTCAACCACTTCGGGAGATGTGCGCATCCTTGTTCCCTTTAAAATATCAAAAACATCATCAAGGTACATTCCGGATTCGCGGGAGATTGAAACTGCTGAGAACTCTCTGAGTCGTGCAAGCAGATCAGGGGGGAAAGGAACCGACCATGATATTTTACAAGGTTCCTGCTTTTTGTCACGAGATTGAAACAGGCCCATGATAATCCACCAAGTGTTTCCAGCATTAGTATTGGTCTATGTAGATTTATAGTATACAGGAAATCACGATATTATTATCAGACGGAAAAGATAATTCGTATAAGCAGCTCTGCCGAGGTAGTCTAGTCCGGGAAGGCGGTGGTCTCGAAAACCACTGGTGGCGACACCTCGGGAGTTCAAATCTCCCCCTCGGCGCTTCTATTTTAGATAAGATTTTTTATATATAAAAAATCATATGGTATATCACGATGGGTTTGGCATATGAAGTTTTGTATTAACTCAGGAATTATCCTGGCAATTCTCCTCTCCCTGGTTGTGAGTTCTGGTATATCAGCAGGTGATATCCCTCCAATCAGCGTTCAAAATGTACATGCAACTATCAGTGCCGATTTTTTTGCTGACAAACAGGAAGGAAATGTCCCTTTGACTGTTTCCTTCACAGATCTCTCGACCGGTTTGCATGATAATTTTGAATGGTCATTTGGTGATGGCGAGTCTTCATCTGAACAAAATCCTGTGCATTTGTATCAAAAACCAGGAGTATATACGGTCTCCTTGTCAGTCACCGGTTCAGCCGGGTCTGATAAAAAGACAAGGATTGGGTATATTATTGCGCATGAAGAGTCAGCTAAGACTGATTTGAGCATATCAGATCCCCCAGAATGCGCGTTGGAGGATATTTCTTCATTGTCGATACAGCATGGAGAAATATCAGAGACAGAAGGGCAGGAATCAGCTATAGAATCTCACGAGCTAAACGAGTCTGATGAGTCTGACGATTCTGACGTGGCCGGGGTGAACCAGATAAATACCGTGCCAGTTCCAGAAGAAACCCCAGTTCACGCTGACTTCTCCGTGACCGATTCAACAGGAGTGGTTCCTTTAAAAGTTAGCTTCGAAGATCTCTCCACAGGCCCGGTAACTGACTGGTTATGGGACTTTGGTGATGGAACAACATCAGCTGCTCCCTCTCCAATCCATATATACCAGACACCAGGCACTTATGATATCACCCTGGTAGTAAAAGGAGATGAAAGTCAGGACTCGATCACAAAATCTGGTATCATACAGGTAACTCCCCCGACAATTGCGGCATTTACCGCAGAGCCTGATGAAGGCACCGCACCATTGCAGGTCAGGTTCACAGACCAGTCATCCGGGGACATCATCAAACGGGAATGGAAATTTGGAGATGGAATTTTCTCGGAGATGGAAAGTCCAACCCATGTTTACGAGGTTCCCGGAACTTATGACGTGTCTCTTACAGTTACAGGTACCAGCGATGAAGATATCATGACCCGTCCTTCTTACATAGTCGTCCTGCCAGAAAACCCGCCGCCAACACAGACTCCCATCCCTGTTATTTCTCCTGAACATACACCTTCCTTTTCTAATGCCCCTGATCCTGTATTGCCTGAACCTATAGATGATATCCTGCCGGAATTAACAGGTGAAGAATCTACAACAATAATTCCCGAGACTGAACCTGAAGAGATATATCCTGATGATGAAATTGAAAGTCTTCCATCAGAGACATCAGATCAACCTGAACTGATGATGGAGGCTGAGACATCCCAGCCAACCCCTCCAACCGCAAACTTTGAATTTTCTCCAGTTACTGGACTTGCTCCATTAAAAGTTCAATTCTCAGACATGTCAACAGGTGAATATGAAACAGCGACCTGGAACTTTGGTGATGGAACAAATTCAACAGAGCCTGACCCGGTCCATATCTATGAAAAACCTGGAGAGTTCCTCGTTACCCTGACAATAAATAACCCTGAGTCAGAAGATACTTTTTCATTTTCCAGGACAATTCAAGTGACTTCACCACCAGAACCCCCGGTTGCAGACTTTACCGTCAGCTCCACAAAAGGGACTGCACCACTTGCAATAGTATGCACTGATAACTCTAAGGGGGAAATTTCAGACTGGATCTGGGACTTTGGTGATGGTAAGGTAATTCGAGGCAGAAACCCGACCCATACATATGTACTGCCAGGACAGTACCCGATTACCCTGACCGTCAGGGGGCCTGGTGGAAAAGATGAGATTCGTAAGAACTCAATAATTACCGTATTACAATCACCTCCCAAGCCAGAGGCTTTATTTGATGCTGAACCGGTTCACGGGACCGCCCCACTAAACGTATCATTCCAGGACAAATCAACAGGCACTGTTACAGGGTGGAGCTGGGACTTTGGAGATGGCACCACTTCATCTGAACAAAACCCTGTTCATGAGTACATTAATCCCGGAGTATACGATGTAACACTTACGATGACCGGGGCAGACGGTAAGTCGGTTCTTCTGAAAGAAAGTTACATTACCGTGGAGAAGGTCCCGGAACCTGTTAAAGCAGGATTCTCCGTTTCTCCCACATCCGGGGATGCACCTCTTACCATTGTATTCACAGATAAGACAACTGGTGATGCTGATGCCTGGAACTGGTCATTTGGTGATGGAAGTGTGTCTGATAAACAAAACCCAAACCATTCCTATACGAAGCCTGGTATCTACACTGTACGCCTTGAAGCAAGCGGTCCTGGCGGTAGTGACAGCATCGAGAAGGCAGACAAAATAACAGTCCTGGCCACTCAGATCTCCCCTGAAGTCAGAATAACTGCTGAACCAGCCAATGGTACAGCGCCTCTTACAGTCTCTTTCAACCAGTTAAACACGGGTGAGGGGCTGAGATCCACATGGACATTTGGAGAAGGTAACTCTTCCAATGACAAAAGCCCGGTGCATACTTACACCATGCCAGGCCTCTACAATGTAAGCCTGACTCTCCAGGATGCACAGGGACAGACCCGTACCATTACGAAGAATGAATTTGTGAATGTAACCAGGCCAGTTCTTCCACCAGTTGCAGGATTTACATGCAATGAGACGGAGGGTAATGCACCATTTACCATAAAATTCACCGACCAGTCCAGTGGAGAGGTTGATCAATGGGCATGGAGTTTTGGTGATGGTATCTCTGCAAATTTACAGAGCCCGGTTCATACATACAATACATCAGGATCTTACAAGGTTACCCTGAATGTGAAAGGCCCTGGTGGTGAAGACAGCTATACCATAAACCAGTCAATAACTGTAAAAGATGTCATCCCTACTATCCCGGATTCAGAACCTGAGGAAGAATCACCTGTAGATACAGAGGAAGAAGAACTTATAGAGCAGCCTGTTCCGGAACAAAAGGCCGATAATATAACGGAAAAATTCCAGGAGACAGAGACTTTCATCCCTGAGATCATTGTATCAGGAAATTCTGGAACTGCACCGCTTCTTGTTGATTTCAGTTCAACATGGGCAGACAAGGGGGGGACATTCCACTGGAAATTTGGCGATGGCTTTACTTCAAGCGAACCTGAAGTATCTCATACATACGAGAAACCAGGAGTATATTCTGTAAGCCTGGTTCGCGAATTTGAAGGGATGACGCAGGAGATAATCAGTAAAGATCTGATAAAGGTCGATGAGACTATTCAGATTCCGATTGCCTCATTTAATGCAGAACCAGTAGCAGGGCCAGCTCCGCTTCAGGTCAACTTCCAAAGCAGATCTTCTGGTGATATTTCAGTGACGACATGGGACTTTGGTGACCAGACACAGGATATTGGGGAGACCGTGAAACATGTCTATTCCAGGCCAGGAACATATACAGTCAGTCTGCAGGTCCAGGGCCCCGGTGGCTCCTCAACAGAAGTACAGCAGGAACTGATCACAGTCGGATCATCATCCTCCAATCCCCCACAGGCAAGGTTCAGAACTGATAAAAGAACCGGGTATGTGCCATTGAAAGTCCAGTTCACCGATCAGTCCCTTGGAAAGGTATCAGACTGGAGATGGGACTTTGGAGATGGAACCAGTTCAACCGAGAGAAACCCTTCCCATGAGTTCAATGAGACTGGTATCTTTTCCATTTCATTATCGGTATCAGGACCGGGCGGAGATAACCAGGTAAGCAGGAAAGGGTACATAGTTGTATCACCTTCACCAACTCCGCTTATTGCAGGATTCACGATGGAACCATCAGAAGGAATTGCACCTTTATCAGTAAAGTTCATTGATACTTCTACTGGAAACATTAACCGGTACCTCTGGGACTTTGGTGATGGAGCAGTAACTGAAACCAGAAATCCCACCCATCGGTATACTAAACCAGGATCATATATCGTAAAGTTAACCGTATATGGACCGACAGGAATAAGCTCGGCAGATCAGTCGGTGACTGTCGGGCCGTTCCTTACAAGAACAAAACTCCAGGATGGCAATCTGCAACAATTCAGGACACCAGACAGGAGAACAGGGATAGCAGATACAGATGATGTAAAAATCTCTGAACTGTCAAAACCTTATGCAGACTTTATTATTAATAAAAAGAGCGGACGTGCTCCTCTAACCGTTAATTTTGAAGATCTGTCAACAGGAACTATAGAATCCTGGTCCTGGAATTTTGGTGATAACAGTTATTCAATCGAGCAAAACCCGGTTCATACATATGTAAAACCAGGGACCTACTCGATTACCCTCACTGTGAAAGGCCCTTACGGAGTATCAAACAAGAAGATCCGTGATGCGGTCAGCATCACCTGATTAAACCTGATTAAATCCACTTTTTTAACCTGAAAGCAGCAACCATCAGGGCGGTTATCAGGATCATTATTCCAAAAATTACCAGGTGTCCGGCAGGGTCATCAATCCCTGGAAGGCTGGAAAAGTTCATACCATAAACTCCTGTAATAAAAGTCAGTGGTATGAAAATTACTGCAATTACCGTTAAAACCCGCATTACTTCGTTTGTCCGGTTGGAGACAGATGAAAGATATATCTCCATGATTCCTTCTGCCATCTCACGGTGAACATCCAGGTCTTCAAAGATTTTGATCACGTGATCATAAACATCCCTCATGAAAATTCTTGTAGAATCGGTAACGATGTCTGAATCAGACCTTGAAAGGTGCATCACAATATCACGCAATGACCAGACCTGCCTTTTAAATTTTATGAGTGTATGCCTGAAGTACTGGATCTCCCTGATTATCTCAGAAGATGGATCCTGCAAGACCCTTTCTTCAAGGACTTCTGCCATATCCTCAATTTTTTCAAGTCCGAAAAAGTAGGTGTCAACGACTGAGTCGATAAGTGAGTACATCAGGTAATCTATACCATGAGCCCTGAACTTACCATTTGGGTGAGAAATTCTTGACACTATATGTTCAAAAGGATTTTCTGTTTCAGAGACTGATATAAGGAGGTTTCCTTTAATTATTATGTTAATTTTCCTTTTTTGAAACTCTTTTTCCGCTGATGGAACAATATCTAAAATAATGAATAAAATATCTCCAAAGTCTTCGTACTTAGACCGGCTTCTTGTATTGAAGACATCTTCGGCAATGAGCGGATGAAGTTCTGCCTGTATAAAGACAGAATTTATTAATTCTATATCCTTAAGGCCGGATATGTGAATCCAGCGGATCTTGTCTTCTGATTGTGTATTGATAAGATCAATACCTGATGGACCTGTGAACTCGCGGAAATCATCAGATGAATAGACCAGACCGGAAATTTTTGTTATTTCAGGCTCATGTCTTCCAATGTATACCGGGATGCCTGGGGGAAGACCTGTTTTTGCCGAGACGTGATCTTCAAATGTCATGTTCCTCCTTTTTCAATAAAGCTCCGGATCAATATGCAGAAGTTATCATGGTCAATCTGTTTAACTTTTCTGCCTTTCATCATCTCCTGAAGGTTCATTCTTTATTCTTAATAATTATGTTAAACAGGGCAACAACATCATTCAGGTTTATCCTCCCGTCTCCGCTGAAATCATAAAGCGAGCTGGTATCTCCGGATATGAGCTGATTCATGTAAACGACTACATCCTGCAGGTCCTCATAACCATTCTGATTAAGGTCGGTATTCATGTTTAACGATCTCACTTTTTCTTTTTCAGAAAGGGGGCGATAATCTATGTTGCCTGGGCGAATGATGTATGGAATAGTGCAGTATCCATCCAGACCTGCATCACAAAGATCAGAAAATCCCTCCCCGTCAGGACTTCCCCAGTAGTTACCTCCAGTAAAAAAAGATCCTAAGCTGGTTACTCCTGTACCATTCCAGGTGTTATGGGAGAGCGGATCCTGGATATTACAATTATTTAAATCATTGAAGATATTTTCAGAAAATAAATTTTCATCACCTTTCAAGATCAAAAGACCCTGTTTTTCATTATCTGAAAAGGTATTTCGAATGATAGAACTCTGATCAGTTTTTAAAATAAGACCAGTATCATCATTATTAAGAAAAGAGTTCTGATGAATTTTTACTGGTCCGGATAATATTACTGAACCTGCAAAGCCGTTGGAGATAAGCAGGTTATCAGTAAGCTCAAGGTTTTTGGAATCAGATAAAACACCGGCATATGAGCATTGTGAAAATTCTGAATTGTTTATTGTAACATTGTCACATCCGCAAAGCGTGATCCCTGAAGGCAGCCTTGACTTTACACCATAAATATGTGACATGAAGAGGTTTTTACAAGTTCCATCGGCAGAGTTCTGAATAAAGATTCCGGACGGGCTTTCCTGTCCATAGATGGAAGACATGGTGAAGTTTTTTGTCTTTGACAGATAATAGCCGGAAAGCAGGTTTCTTTCGGCATGAAGATCAGTTAAAACCAGGTTCCTGGTTCCAAGTTCTGATCGAAGGCCCATTCCATTTTCCATGAAAGATATAGAAGAGATGGTGATATTTTCACAGTTTAAAAGAATAATTCCTGCGCAATTTTTTGAGAGGATTAAATCAGATATAGAGATGTCTGAAGAATTTACAAGCACAACCATTGAAGGGTTTGTCCCTGGCCCAATCTTTCTTCCATGTGCACCATTAAGGTAGAGAAGCGGGCGGGAATCTATCGTATTTGAGTTTGTCACATGGTGATTATAGTACCTGATATCAGATGCTGAAATATCAAAACCAATCCGGTTGTTTTTTAAATTATTCCCTGATAATTCCATCTCTTCTGTATCTGCAATACTGATACCAAGAGTATTCTGTGTAATTGTGTTGCCTTTTAGCACCGGCTGACTTACCTTATTCAACTCGATACCAGATTCCTTATTTTTACTAAATTCAGAATTCTGAATGACCGGCGACGGACAGGAATCGATATTAATCCCATCTCCAAAATTTGCAGAAACTTCGGATTGCGACAGGACAAACTGCCTGGTTCCTCTCTCTGCCCTGATCCCAAATCCGGGGTTGGAAGTTACCTGGCTGCTTATAATATTTACAGCAGAAGAGTTAGTTACAATAACTCCCCCTGAGCTGGCCTTCCCGCTATTCCCATTTCCGGTTACAAGGGTGTTTTTTACCTTCACTTCTTCTGAATCCAGTACCTGGATACCATATCCTCCTGTTATGTCATTTTTTGTATTTCTTGAAGAACAATCAATAATCTCGATATTTCCTGATGATTCAATGCTTAGTCCTGATCTTGTATTGGAGATAAAATGGACATCGTCCAGGACTACTCCGGTGGAATCCTCTATCCTGGTTCCGGTTTCAAAGTCTTTTACCGTCAGATTTTTTATTATTATATTGCTGACCCGGGTTTTAGGGACATTGATATAAATTCCTAATGAACCGGCTGACATATTGCCATTTAATGTCTCTCCAAGACCATCAAGAATAATATCTGAGTGAAGTATCATTATCCCCGATTCTTCTGCAGTTTCGGAGGATTTCAGGTAATAGGTACCAGGTCTGTCTATCGTCATTGGAAACGAATCAATATAGTAACCAGATGAATCATCAGTACCAATAATATCATCAGAACCGATAGAACCATTTGCCTGTATTTCATCAGCAAAACAAAAACCGATAGCAAAGAATATTAGTACTATGAAAGTAATTAAAAAAAACTGAAAACTCTTTTGAAATTTTATTAAATTACAAGTCATATTATCCATAATATCAATATATTTCATTT
>JAAYPD010000190.1 GCA_012520015.1 Methanomicrobiales archaeon | reverse complement strand
GGAATATCGTATTATCAGTCATTACCAGAATTGATACACTGGTTTCTCCTCAGTCCCTGTCCCCGTTTCATGAGTTCTATTCTTCTTTCATGGAAATTCTTTATATCTTTGCAGAAATAGTGAGAAATGAGACAATTCTGAAGATATGGTAGGAGTGAAATCCATTATACCTGACTCGTTCCCTGCCGGGTTTATTTTTGACAATATGAGGGGGGGCATTATAAAAAAGCTATATTCTCTAAAAAACCAACATGTAACCAATGGTTGATCCTGACATCACCGACCTCCAGAAAAAGGCGGACCATTTTGAATCTCAATATAACGCTTTAAAAAAGGAGTTTAAAGATTTCATTGAGACCACTAAAAAAAATGAGGAACTAAAAAAGAAAGACCTGCAATCAGAGAATGCAAAAAAGATGCTGGTTGTTGCTGACTCATTGTGCCGGATGATGAATAGTACAATGGATCACTCCTGTGATGCGCTCAGGTCTGTCCATGAAAATTATCACCTTAATATTGAAGGCATGTATCAGCAGTTACTCTCCTCAGGGAAACTGACACCCATCAATCCAAAACCGGGAACGACATTTGATGATACTATTCATATGGCAGTCGGCCTTGAATACAACAGTAAATACCCTGAAGACACCATATTTTTAGTGATACGACCAGGATACATGAGGGAGTCCTCCCTCATCAGACCAGCCGAAGTAATCATCTCAAAAAAACCCAGAGAACCTGCACCCATACAAAAACCCAGCATTTTAAGCTCCTTTCTGAATCGGATGTTCCCATCCAGGCACAAATTCGATGCCATTGAACATGGTCTCGATCAGCTTGCACATAAAGGGAGTGAGAATATAAACAGACTTGAAAAAGAGATAGGAGAACTTGAGAAGAAAATAGGGCAATATGAAAAGGAAATTCATGACCTGAATCAGATTATTACCGAGCAGGCAGATATCCAGGAACAATTGGAAGACGATATGGGAACACTCAGGCAGGATATTCGTACTTTGACGGCCCAGATAAGGGATTTGGAAGGCATCATATCAATGAGGGAACAATGGGATTCACAAAATCGGGTAGATGAGGTGCCACTGCACCAGGAACCGCATGACAGAAATGATGATGACTAAAAGTGTAACTACAGGAACTAAAAATGAATAAGGACATAATCGGGATCGATTTTGGGACAACAAACTCCAAGATGGCATATATGCTGCTTGATGAACCGGTGGTAATTGAGAATGACCTGGGCAGAAGAATCACACCCTCTGTTGTGTATTTTAAAAATGAGAAGGATTTTTCTATCGGAGAGCAGGCCAAGCATAACCAGATAATTTATCCGGAGAAAGTTGTCAGTTCCATCAAACGTAAAATGGGAACAGATTATAAAAAAAATGTGGGCAGATACAAATTTCCCCCTGAATATATCGGAGCCCTGATCTTTCAAAAACTCATCCATGATGCCAGAGAACGGACGGGAAAAACATTCTACGATGCAGTCGTATCTGTCCCTGCAAATTACTCAGACAGCCAGAGACAAGCTATCAGGGATGCAGCGGAGATTGCGGGTATCAACGTTGTCCGGCTGATTAATGAACCGACTGCTGCTGCACTCGCTTATGGAATAAGGGAGGACCGGGACAGAAAAGTCCTGGTCTATGATTTCGGCGGTGGTACGTTTGATGTTTCCATTCTTTCTGTCTCATCCGGTTTTTTTGATGTGGATGCCAGTACCGGCGAACACCGGCTTGGCGGGGATGACATGGATGAGCGGATAATTGCTCATGTCACGAAAGTATTGCAAAAAGAACTTGGGAAAGGGGCAAAAATCGATCAGGGATTACAAGCTACGTTAAAAGAGGCAGCAGAAGAAGCAAAAATCTCTCTTTCAACAGAGGAGAGTACAACAATCACCATCCCGTTTGTTGCAGAAAACCGCCCCCCATTTACATTACAACTCACCAGGGAAAAATTCGAATCCCTTATTCAGGATCTGATTGAACGCACACGTGACCCCATGGAACGCGCCCTTGCGGATGCATCCCTTGAAAAAGATGAGATAGATGATATCCTCCTTGTCGGCGGAACAACCCTGATACCAGCCGTCCGAAGGTTTGTGACCGAATATTTTGGAAAAGAACCCCTTGAGGGAGATCCATACACGGCAGTTGCAGAGGGAGCAGCCATCGCAGGAAGTACTTATATTACAGAAAAATCCAGGGTTGCCAAAAACGTTGAGATAAGTGATGTGATTTCTTCGTCACTCGGCGTTAAATTAGTAGACGGGTCTCTGTCCAGGGTGATAGAGCGTAATACGAAAATACCCATTTCCAGAGCCCGGCTCTATGCAAATGCAGGACATTTTGCACATGAGGTCATCATTGAAGTATACCAGGGTGAGGAGGAGATGGCAGAAGATAACGAATATCTTGGGGAGTTTTTTATCAGTATTGAGCCCATGCCAGACGGAGAAAATAAAATAGAAGTTACATTCTCGGTTGGTGAAGAGTTTGGTATCCTGAATGTCCGGGCCTATGATACTGACTCAGGAAATGAGCGGACGGTGAAATTTGAATCACGATCCCGTCTTTCAAAGAAAGATAAAAGTAAGTGGATGAAAAAACTCGTAGGGAAGGGCAGTGTACATGTAATAATCGGAGATGAATCAGGAAAAACAACATTGGATATGTACCTCAATCCTGCAACATCGATTGAGTCTTTAAAACGAGAGCTGGTTGATCGGGAAATAATGACCGAAGATGAGATAATTGAGATTGGAGATCGTACGCCAGGTGATGACCAGCGGGTATCTGACTTAGATCTGGAAGACGGGTGTACTATTACCATCCGGGGGAAAGATGGGAAATAAAAAAAAGGGACCACAAAAGCAGGAGAGCCTCAAACAATCGCCTCCTCCATTGAATCCGGATGAGGATCCGTACTGGAAAGTCTCGACGGAAAATCTTGATCCACGAAAAGGAGCACATTTTATTGAACGATTTTTAAATTATCAGGTGCGGTATCCTCAGTGGGTCGAAGACATCAGTTCAGGTGTACCAACCTATTATGCTGTACTGGGATTGTTGAAAGGGTTTTCAAAAGAGGAACTGCAGAGTGCATATGAACAGGAATGCAAATTTTCAGCCTACCCGGATGACTCTATTGAAGAGGCCTACAGGGTGCTCTCAGATCTACAACTCCGGGTGAAATATGATGAATTTCTTATCAGGTTTGAACATGCTACCCGGTATAACCCGGCTCATATGACAGAGGGTCTCAAAAAAGCCCATGATGAGTTTTTGAAAAATGCTCTGATCATTAGAAAATTAGGAGATTTTGCTCAAAAACACCATGACTACATGTATCTTATCACAAAAGGAATGCCCAGTATTTTTGAATATTCGGGACTGAAACATGGTTGTAGTGATGGAGATATTGATAAATACGCTTCATCTGGTGATGAATTAACGGTTTTCATATCATCAATAATGAGGGATCCGAAAAAGCGGGAACAATTCGCAAATTACGATACTTTAATTGAGACAAGTTCGAATGAAGATGCGAAGAAGCAGATGAGAAAACTACAAAAGAGATGGAAAGAATTAGATCCGCGATTAGTCCGGAAAATTTTGCAGATGTCCCTTCAGGAGTCTGAGCAGATGATGGATATCTTTGAGCGAACAAGCAATACTTTATCCTTAAATCATGACTGGAAAGAATTCCTCCCCCCATCAGAAAAAACATTCTTTTCAATCTTTGGTATCGATGAACATATCAGCTCCCTTCCGAAAAGTGAGATTGAATCTCTTCTCCGTGCCCGGTACCGGACAATGGAACGGACACCGGATGTCAATCTGGCATATACGGTTCTGAAAAATCCGACCCTTCGTGATGAGTATATCTGGATGTCGCATCATTATGAATTAAAGCAGATCTATGATTTCATCACGGAAGAGGAAAAATATCCGGATGAACTGAATGATGCCCGGATTCAAGAATTAATCGCTGAAAAGATGCGTGAATTTGAGAAAATATTTGGCAGGATACGATAAGCCGGTTCGCTCAAACCCGGGACTGATGAAAAAATTAACCAATCTGGTCATCCAAAAAATGCTTGATGAGAGGATATCTGCATACATGCATAACACTTACAAGTATTTACGATAATTGCCTTCATACCTCATGACTTTCAAACCTGATGGAATTCTATAAATACGCGGCCAGATGCTGGTAACCCAGAACCTCACCAAACGCTTTGGTGATCTATTGGCAGTTGATAATCTGACCCTTACAACCGGAAACGAAATATTCGGTCTGGTCGGCCCGAAGGGATCAGGAAAAACTACTATCTTATCTTTGCCTTTCTCCTGGGAGCCAGATTGTACTCCCCGACTCAGCTCATCGGCACATATATTATTCTCTTCATCTTCGGAGCACTTCTTTCTGTTACAGCAAAAACAATTGCCATCTATCTGGATGATCATGACCAGTATGCGGCTGCAAATGCCATGATTTCAATGCCGCTCTTTTTCACCTCTTCGGCCATGATGCCTATGATGTTATACCGGCCTGGCTGTAGCCCATCGCAAGGCTCAATCCCTTAAGTTATGCAATCGACGGCATCCGGATTCTTCAGACCGGAGCTATTCCGGTGACCCAGATCAGTGTATTATCCCTGCTTTGTATCGGTGTTATCATAATTGCAGTCCATGTATACAGAAGGGTGAAAATATGATTGATAATCAGATGGTTTTGTGTGAACCCATTAAAAGCAGATATAATTATATAAAAGACCCATACATTCATCACATAGTGAGAGATAAGTAATATACTTATATCTCACATTAATTTCATTAACCGGACCCATGAACTTGCATTTCTTGAAGACAGGTATCGGTCAAAACAATCTGAACTGCTTATCCTCTATGGAAGGAGGCGGGTTGGAAAGACTGAACTATTGATTCGCTTTTTAAATGATAAACAAGGCATTTACATTCTGGCAACAACAGAATCGGAAAAGACCAACATTGGGATCTTTGGAAAAGAGATTGCAGATTTCCTTGAAGATCCAAATTTTGCACTCGTATCGTATCCATCATTTGAAGCACTCTGGATCAGTTTTCTTTCACATCATCGGTTCCAGAAAATTATCGGGAAACAAAAGAAAATTCCAATAATTATTGATGAATTTCCCTATCTTATCGAAAGAAACCGATCAATTCCATCTCAATTCCAGCGAATCTGGGATCTGTATATGCGGGATAGTCCGGTGATGCTCATCCTCTCCGGTTCCAGCATCAGTATTATGGAACAGGAAGTTCTTGGGTATAAAAGCCCCTTATATGGGAGAAGGACCGGGCAATGGCAGGTAGAACCATTGTCTTTTCTCCACCTGAAAGAATTTCTGCCATGGTCCGTTATTGATTTAGCACACGTATGGTTTATAACAGGAGGAATCCCAGCATACCTTGCACTATTTGATCCTAACACAGACTTCTGGTCAAACATTTCCAGACTATTTCTTACCAAAGGTGCATACCTCACTATGGAGGCAGAATTACTCCTAAAGTATGAATTCAGAGAACCAGCAAATTATTTGACTATTCTTAAGGCAATAGCAGAACGTCATACCTCACTTGCCGAGATAATTCAGCAGTCCGGTCTTGACCGGAGTATGATCTCAAAATACCTTTCAGTTTTGACAAAACTCCATATTGTACGTGAGGAATTGCCAGTTACTGCAATTCCGGGATCCAGGAAACGGCGTTATCGGATTTCAGATCCATACCTCTCCTTCTGGTTCAGGTTTATTTATCCAGAGATGAACGCAATTGAAGCAAGACAGACATCACAGATTCTGGAGCGGGTACAGAATAATTTTCCCAGATTTTCAGGAGCAATCTTTGAACTTCTGACTGAACATCTCATCAGGGAAAGAATTTTCTTTCCGGATATTCCCATCAGCGAGTTTGGAAGATGGTGGCATAATGAGACTGAGATCGATCTTGTTGGCATCTCTGAAAGTGAAGATATGATGTTATGCGTAGAATGCAAATGGAAAGATCTTACGAAGAATGAGTCAATAGTAATACTCGAAAAACTGGAAGAGAAAAGTCGTCTGATACGGTGGAGAAACGAAAAGCGAAAGACCATCTGTGCTCTTATCGGAAGAAAAATTGCAGGAAAGGATGAAATTCGCAAAGCAGGATATGAAGTATATGATCTTGCAGATATTAACTAAACTCATGACATCTCATAACAGGAGAGAGAATTTAATTGTTATAAAAATTCAATATATATAAATAAATATCGCATTTACTCACTATCACATGATTAAAATATCTAAATTCTGGCATTATTATTGAAGAGAATAGCTAAAAACTTCATGAAAACAATATTTTCAGATACCATGACCGGACTAAATCAGGATCAAAACTCTGGTCATTGAATCAATCCTATTTCATCCCTTCACACCATATCTTTTGTAAATTGTGCTTCTGTGACCTGCACCGTCCACAAGCAACACTTTCTCTGATTTATCCAGGAGAATGATAACCCGATAATCCCCTACTCTGAACTAATATTGAGGCGGATCGTGTTCTCCTTTCATTTTATGAATATATTGCATAGGATCTTCCGCCATCCTTTACATAACCTTTACAATCCTTATTAAAACGTCAGAAGGTAATTTAGAGAGATCGCGATCACCGGCTTTGGTAAACCGAATCTCGAAGGTCATTCAACCCCATATTTCTTTTTAATATCACTTATAGAAAGCGTTTCGCCGTTTTGATATTCAGTCCATGCTTCTCTTGCTCGTTCTACCCACCCCTTGAAATTTATCTTATAGTCTTCCAGAAGCATTTCAATAACATCATCATATGATTCCCCGAGTTTTTTTAATCGATCAAGATATGAAATATTTTCATGGGAAAGTGAGATCGATTCACTCATACTATTTCATCTCCTTCTGATACCATGATCAATTCTCGCTTCAGGAGGGGTGATGTCCTATAGCAAGATCGTCACTCTGGTAGGTATGGGTAAGGGAAGTTTACAGAACTTTACCAAGTTATTAAACCTGAAGATAGTAATAAAAAAGAATCTCATTCTTCAGCCCGGTTCATTTTAGGGCTTTGTAACTTTTATTCAGGACGCCGAAAGGGAGATTTGAACTCCCGAGGTGTTACCACCAGTGGTTTTCAAGACCACCGCCTTCCCGGACTAGACTATCTCGGCACCTATACATGTCAGTATATCAACTTAAAAACATATTCCAAAAACACCAATCAATACCAGTATAACCTTATACATTTCACCTGAAAGGAGAGTGATCATATTGTACACATCAGTTACCGTAACCGGTATCAGGGGACTTCCCCTGATTCAAAAAGGAGACGACCTTCCCGGCCTTATCGTCGAGAGATGCGCTTTGGAGGAGGGGGACATCATCTGTGTGGCAAGCACCATCATCTCCAAGGCAAAAGGATACACCAGGCACTTAAAAGAGATAACCCCGGGAGACCGGGCAAAAAGAATTGCAGACATGACCGGCGAGGACCCACGGTTTATCCAGGCAGTCCTGGACCAGGCCTGTGATGTCCTCATCGAGACCCCGTTTACGCTCACCGAAGTGCCCGGTGGCCATGTGGGAGTAAGATCAGGAGTAGATGCAAGCAATGTTGAAGACGGCCTTATCATCACACTCCCTCCAGACTCCATGAAAGAAGCAGAAGAGATTCGAAACGAACTAAAATCACTTACCGGTAAAGATTGCGGAGTCATAGTAACCGACACATGCGGCAGATCATTTCGGCGTGGACAGACCGGTCATGCAATCGGCTGGAGCGGAATGACAGCCATCAGGGATTTTCGCGGAGACAATGACCTCTTTGGCAAAACCCTTGAGATAACAGAAGAGGCTGTCGTAGACGAAATAGCAGGATTTTCCAACCTGGTAATGGGCGAGAGCAACAACGGAGTGCCAGTCGTTCTTTTCCGCGGTATACCTGCCTGGTCAGGACATAATGACTTATATTTCAGTCCTGAAGAAGACGTGATCAGGAAAGCATTAAAAAAAGAGTGAAAAAGAAGTAAAAATTCAGAATGCGATCATATTCAGGACGAAGATGCCAACACCACATACAACCGCGGCAGCCAGCACTGCATAAGGGCTTACATGAACTGCCCGCCGGTCTTCACTGTCATAATAATTGACGAGACCAGCAGATGAGATCAATCGTCCACCTGCTTTTTTTGCCATAATCTATATCTGACCGCTGAATTATATAAAAGACAGGGCCTGCACAGATAATGGTAAAAGAGTATTCGGTATCAGGGACCGCCCTTACAGGAGAAGAACTTGAGGCGCGGGATGTAACCATCATTGTTACAGACGGGATCATCACGGCGGTTGAGGAAGAGAAAAATGTGCCTGAACAATGGATATGCCCTGCCTTTTTTAATGCCCATACCCATCTTGCAGATACCGTTGCCATGGACATCCCATGCACCGGAGGGCTTGAAGAACTTGTAGCCCCGCCCAACGGACTTAAACACAAAATACTCCGGCAAACTCCAAAAAGCGATCTTGTCCTGGCCATGAGAGATACCATTACCGAGATGATAAATTCAGGAACAGCCGGATTTGCTGATTTTCGTGAAGGAGGCAGTGAAGGGGTATCAGCCTTGCAGCAGGCCGCCGCATCACTGCCCATACACCCGGTGATACTGGGGCGTGAAGGAGGAGAAAACATCGCCGACGGTGCAGGGATCAGCAGTGCAAGAGATGTAAAGGATTCAGCCGAAATTGCCGGACGGATGAGACGTGCAGGAAAGATAGTCGGGTTTCATGCAGGAGAGAGAGATTTTGAAGATATTGACCTGGCCCTTGATGCGGCACCTGACTTTTTAGTACACTGCACACATGCAACCGACAGGCAGATAAGAAGGATTGCGGACGAAGGAATACCAGTTGTACTATGTTGCAGATCAAACTTTCAGCTACAGGTAACATTTGGTTCATCCAACCCTCCCATTAAAAAAATGCAGGCCGCCGGGGTTCAGATCCTGGTAGGAACGGATAATGTCATGTTTATCCAACCAGACATGATGCACGAGATCTCATTTATCCATACAGCCTATGGGGTGCCTGCACAGGACATATTATATTCAGCCACCTGCGGATTTCCTCCTGCAGGACTGTCACATGCGATTAAACAGGGAAATAGTGCCTCATTTTTCGTATTGGACTGCACCTGGGGGAATTTACACCATTCCCGCGATATCAAATCCACCATTGTGAAGAGGGCTCCTTTAGGCCATTTTTGCGCAAGAATTTTTTAGGTAAAGTCCAAATTAATTGGGAAGCCTTTTTGAGAGGAGTATATGTACAACACAATTCTTGTTGCTATTGACGGATCCATTGTCAGTGAAAAGGCATTTGAAGCAGCCGTCGAACAGGCCAAAGCCTGGAAAGCAGATCTTCACGCAGTCTACGTCGTAGAATCGGGGCTTTTTACAGATATACCGGCAGACAGCAAGTTTGAAATAATGTACAGTCTGCTTGAGCAGGAGGGCAATGCCGCTCTTGATAAAATCAAGGAAATTGCCAGGAAAAAGAACATTGAACTCACCACGCACTTTGAGCAGGGACATGCCGGTGATTCCATTCTTTCCACTGCAGAAAAGATTGGGGCAGATCTGATAATCATGGGATCACATGGGAAGAGTAATATAGATCGCATCCTTATCGGAAGTGTCAGTTCCTTTGTTGTTGAACACAGCAAAGTCTCGGTACTGGTGGTGAGAGCATAGTGGCAGTACCCCTGGTATCTGACTACATGACATCCGACGTTGTCACTGTAGATATACCTGGAAACCGGGATGATGTACTGAAAATTTTAAAAAGAACTGGAATTAGTGGAGTCCCAGTATTAAAAAGTGGAAAACTGGTCGGGATAATTACAAGAAAGGATCTTCTTCATAAACCTGAAGAAAACCAGCTGGCTCTTCTGATGACTCCGGATCCAATTACCATCCGCCCTGATGAATCATTAACTGAAGCTGCCAGAATAATGAGACAACGCCATATTCGCCGGCTGCCTGTTGTTGATGAAGCAAAAAAGCTTGTGGGACTAATTAGTATCGCAGATCTCATCCTTGCAATAGCGCGAATGAAGATTGAGGAAGAGATAAAGGATGTCTATACCAGTCCAACCTTTGCACTGTGGGAAGAGACCCCCCTGCCACTTGTAGGGCGCATCATGGAGATGTCCGGTTATGAAGCTATCCCGATATTAAACCGTGATTCCAAACTCCAGGGCATAATCTGCGAGCGTGATCTTATCAGGTGCGCAATGATAGAAGACTCTGTTGAGACTTCTGATCTCTCGACCACCGGCACAGATGATGACGAATGGACCTGGGAGAGCATACGCGATGTTCATCATATCAGTTATGGCATTTCACGGGTACAGCTCCCAAACCGCCCGGTTAAATCGGCCATGGTCACAAATGTCGTCATGGTTCCGCCAAATGCAGGAGTCAGCGAATGTGCCCTGAAGATGAAACGTGCAAGGGTGGATCAGCTTCCAATAGTTAACGGCGATAACCGTCTGAAAAGCATCCTCTTTGATAAGGAACTTATAAAAGTCCTTCTTGATGAAAAATTTCAATAAAAAACTTTAAATTATTGCAGGTTATTTCTAACTAAGGCATTTTTGCTTCTGCAATACTTTACCATTTACTCATTTATTTCCGGAGTCCATTATGGCCGAACAGAGTGATACAATGAAAGGAACAACCACGGTCGGCATTGTTTTTGAAACCGGGGTTGTGCTCGCAAGCGAGAAGCGAGCGACGATGGGGTACCTGATATCTAACAAAGCAGCAAAGAAGATATACCAGGTTGCGCCCAGGATAGGACTTACAACAGCAGGCGGCGTAGGCGATGCACAACAGCTTGCCAGGCTCATGACCGTCGAAGCAAACCTCTACGAGATCCGCAGGGGTAAACCTATAAGCGTGCAGGCTGCATCAACACTTCTCTCAAACATCCTTCATGGCAACCGTATGTTTCCATTTTATGTTCAGCTGCTGATTGGGGGAGTAGATGAAAACGGCCCTGTAATCTTCTCAGTCGACGCTGTCGGAGGATCAGGGAAGGAAGACGGCATTGTCGCAACCGGGTCCGGCTCTCCCATGGCTTATGGTGTGCTGGAAGACCGGTACACCCTTGGTATGGACGAGCGTACAGCCATTGAGCTTGCAATACGCGCTTTACGTTCTGCTATTAAGCGGGATGCAGGTTCCGGAGAAGGAATCGCTGTTGTAGTTATAACAAAAGAATCCTATCATGAACTATCTGATGAAGAAATTAGTGTATTAACACCAAATTAGACTATTTTTAATATTTTATTGCTTTTTTAGGACGATTTTATGCTTATTGAGGACCGTCTCAAAGAGATACAGGAAAAAATCATGAAAAAAGTCCCTAAAGGGATTAAAGTATCGTCTGTCGAATTTGAAGGCCCGGAACTGGTAATTTACACCGATGATCCCAAGACCTTTGCAGACCAGGATGATCTTATCAAGATTCTTGCAAGAGATATCAGGAAACGGATCGTTGTCCGCCCCACTATTTTAGAAGATCCTGAGCGGGCGGCGTCGGCTATAAGACATGTTGTCGGGGAAAATGCCGGGATATCAGATATTTTCTTTGAGGCAGACTGTGGAGAGGTTCTCATCGAAGCTGAAAAACCTGGCGTTGTAATCGGGAAAAACGGGGCAACTCTTCGTGAAATTACCCGTGAGATCGGATGGACACCTAAAGTTGTAAGGACGCCTCCCATAGAGAGCAGCACGGTAAAACAGGTAAGACAGTATCTGCGTGCTGCTCACCAGGAGAGGAAAGAGCTTTTAAAAAGGATAGGAAGGAGGATTCACCGGGATGTCATCTCAAAAGATCAATGGATCAGGGTGACTACTCTTGGATGCTGTCGTGAAGTTGGCAGGGCGGCATTCCTGCTCTCTACTCCTGAGAGCCGGGTCCTTATTGACTGCGGGGAAAAACCGGACAGTTTTGAGGCAACTCCATATCTTTATGTTCCGGAGATTCATCCACTTTCACAGCTGGATGCTGTAGTTTTAACCCATGCACATCTGGATCACTGTGCCTATATCCCTCTTTTATACAAGTACGGGTATGAAGGCCCGGTGTACTCAACCCCTCCGACACGTGATCTTGCTGCCATGCTGCAGCTGGACTACCTTGATGTGGTGAATAAGGAAGGAAAAACCATCCCATACTCCTCTAACGAGGTCAAAGAGTTTATCAAGCACTCGATCGTGCTGAACTATGGATGTGTAACAGATATTGCGCCAGATATTAAGTTGACGTTTCACAATGCAGGGCATATTCTGGGCTCTGCTATTTCTCATTTCCATGTCGGCGACGGGCAGTATAATGTAGCTTTTACCGGAGACCTTCATTATGGTAAAAGCCGCCTGTTTAATCCTGCTGTCAATCATTTCCCAAGACTGGAGGCCCTCTTTATGGAGTCCACTTATGGCGGGGCACAGGATATGCAGCCTTCAAGGGCCGATGCAGAGGAGAGGCTTTATGGCGTGTTCC
>JAAYPD010000189.1 GCA_012520015.1 Methanomicrobiales archaeon | reverse complement strand
CCTGGTCATGTTTCCCTTAAAACGCCTTATCTCCCATGTTGCAATCGTAAGAAGCTGTGAAAGAGCCCCCATTGTGTGATAGTTTGCCCGGATGGTATATCAAAGCTTACCGTAACACTTTAGCATAGTGAAGACAAGAGGAGGATATTCACTATGATTGAAGCGTCGTCTCTATCCAAGATGTACGGGGATGTCACGGCTCTCTCCGATGTTTCATTTACCTGCAGGGAGGGAGAGATATTTGGGATCATCGGCCATAACGGGGCTGGAAAAACAACACTACTGAAGATTCTTTCCGGGTTAATTCTTCCTACATCCGGCTCCCTTGTGATCAAAGGCCAGGATCTCATTAAGGATCCGATGAAGGTGCGTTCTGATATCGGGTATCTTCCGGAAGAATCCCGTCTCTACGAGACCATGCTTGTTCCGGATTATATCAGGTTTTTTGGTGAGATATATGGACTTGACCTCGTAACCATAAGGGCACGGGCCGATCTTCTGCTTGCCCAGTTATCCCTTCAACCTGAAGGAAAGCAGATAGGAAATCTCTCAAAGGGGATGAAGAGAAAAGTAGCCATCGCAAGATCCCTGGTGCACGATCCCTCTATTCTTATCTACGATGAGCCAGGATCAGGGCTTGACCCGATGACCACCAGGTTCATAATCGAGTATTTAAAAGAGCTCAGGGTGCAGGGTAAGACCATCATTCTCTCTGCCCACAACCTTGCACAGGTTGAAGAGATCTGTGACCGCGTCATGATCCTGAAGCATGGAAAAATTGTTGTTCTGGGTACAATGCCTGAGCTTCGTGAACAATTTGGTTCAATCAGGTACGAGATATGGTACATCTGGCCAGAAGATCAGGTCCCTGATATCAAAGCCGAACAATCAGGAAAACTCTGGATGTCAGTTGCACATTCTATCGAAGAGTTGAACGGGATAACAGGCATGGTAAGCAATGGCGGGGGCACGGTTGAAAGAATAGAGTCGAAATTTCCGTCCCTTGAGGAGATTCTTGTAAAAATTGGGAAATAGTTTAGTAAAAGATTTTTGCCATCTCGTAAAGTTCCGGGTCCACCTTTTTCTGGGTTAATGCATCGCTCAGTGGTACAGGAACAATTTTATCCCCATGAAGACCGACCATAACCCCATAATTTCCTTTATGGATCTGTTCAACCGCCTTTACACCGTACCTGGTAGCAAGAACACGATCATGGGCAGTTGGAGATCCACCACGCTGGACATGGCCAAGAACGGTGACTCTGGTCTCTGAATGAACCCTTTCTTCAATTGCACGGCCAAGCATGTGACCTATGCCACCCAGCTGTTCATGGCCGAACTCATCAACTTTTGAAGAGATCGTGGCAAATCCGGACATGTCAGTGGGCTTGGCACCCTCGGCGATGACCACGATTGAAAATTTTTTCCCACGATCCTGGCGTTTTTTAAGGCCTTCACAGACATCATCAATGTCAAACGGAACTTCCGGGATAAGTATCTGATCTGCACCACCTGCAATACCGGCCATGGTGGCTATCCACCCCGCATGCCTGCCCATCACCTCAAGCACCATGATCCTGTGGTGAGATTCGGCAGTCGTGTGGAGGCGATCTATTGCATCAGTCACGATAGATACGGCGGTATCAAATCCAAAAGTATAGTCTGTTCCAGACAGATCATTATCGATAGTTTTAGGAATGCCCACAACGGGGATATTTAACTGATGCAGTCTTGCTGCGACACTTAATGTATCATCTCCACCAACTGCAACAACTGCATCAATCCCAAATCTCTTCAGATTGGCAAGCATCTGCTGGGTATGCTCTTCACTTTTCAGGGGATTGGTTCGTGATGTTCCAAGAATCGTTCCGCCTTTCGGAAGAATGCCGGTCACGGCAAATTCCGTGAGAGGTTCTACCTCTCCATCAACAATGCCTTTCCACCCGTTACGAATCCCGATAACCGAGTAGTCATAAAGATGTGCAGTCTTTACAACGGCACGTATAACTGCATTAAGACCGGGGCAGTCGCCTCCGCCGGTCAGGATCCCAATAGTTTTAATTTTTCCGGTCATTTCAGCCATGATAGATCTTTAACGCTTCTTCGATATTTGCCTCATCCACGGTTATGGCGTAGATGGCATTGCACATCCGGACAGCTTCATCAAGCGATTTCTGATGGATATTCCTGCCGGTTGCATTGCCACTCGCGCCACCGATGTGAATCTGTTCCCAGAGCTGGGTAAGGAAAGTTGCCACATAAACACTGGATCCTCCTGCACAGACAACCTTTGTTCGTCCGGCAGCAAGAGTCGCTTCTTTCAACATCTCAGCAGATGAGCCCCCTTCTCCCTTTGGAGGGTTGACTTTTACAAAGTCGGCACCAAGACAGGCGGCAACCCCGGCTGCCCCGGCGATCAGGTGGGGATCTTTCTCATTACCGACGGCTTTACCACGCGGGTATATCCATAGTACAGTGACAAGTCCATTCTGATGCGCTTCAAAGATGGCTTGTGCAGCTGTGCTGAGCATCGCAGATTCATGCTCAGATCCCAGGTATATAGTATACCCAATACCAGTAATGTTTAATTTGCTGCATTTTCGAAATGCTACCACCTGATCTATTGTATTTATGAGGCTGGAGAAAGGATCAGCCTGCGATGTTGGAACCAGGTGTGTCTTGGAATTGATCTTTATCAGGTACGGAACCTTCGGATAATCTCCTCCATATTTAGCGACAAGTCCAAGCTGTGTTGCAAAGCACCCGATTTTTGCTTTTGATGCAATTCTGAAAAGGTGTTCGGGATCATGATCATCCGGGTGAATCCCTTCACCATAGAAATCATCATTCAGATGTTCAATCTTCTGGTCACCAGCGAAAAGCATCAGCCGACCGGAATTGTGGGTGATCATCTTCAGATTGCGAACATACGTCTCCTGCGCACTTTTTGGTACGTCCAGGGGAACAGTAAACCCTTTGCTCATGCCTTTTTCTCTCACTTTTTTGGTAGATAAACATTCCTTTGAACAGGCGGGGCAGGGAAAAAACTTAGGGCTGAATGGTTATCTTACCTGGATTACCTTCTCTTCATTATTACGAAGCCTGGTTCTTATCCAGCTCATGGCGTCCAGCTTATTTTTTAAAGCAGCAATGTTTACCTGTTCACCATCTTTGAGAACTGCACGAAGGATTGCTTTTTCAACAACAACCTGACCTTTCCTTTCCTTCGTTACCTCTACTACCAGGAATTTCTGAATATAATCCAGGTTTATTACCTGGGTTCCAACATCAAGCCATTTGGGCATATATAAATCCGATTATCCAGGAAAAGGATTGCTTATTTATTCTGCTTTTTGCAGGAACATTATTTCATAATACGATCGCGGGCCTGGTTAATAAAATCTATACCTTCGCGCCTGATATCTTCACAGATCCTGATTAAGTCTCCAGTTACCTCATCAAGTCTTCTTCCAAGCTGTTGTCTTCCTTCTTTGGTGCCAATGAGCTCGCCCCCAGCTTCAAGCAGTTCATCAATGCCGCGCCCTATCTGACCTGCCGCAGAACGAAGCCTGGTTTCTATATCATCGTTTACACCTGGTGAAGAAGATTCAGGTGCAGCATCCTCAACCCACTTTCCTTTCTCAAAGCGTCCCCCTGATTCTCCCATATTATTATGTCTCTTTATTGAATTAATCAATCCTTTTATCATCACACTATACTTTTCATATAAGCTTCATCTTTCTGCCATGTAACCGGGTGTTTTTAGTAAACACTTTTTCTTAAAAATCAGACAGGGATCTCTGCACCGGATCTGAATGAACAAGCCCGGATAACCTGACGCCAATAAGCCGGACAGGGGTCTGATCCCACATCTCTGCAAATAACCCGTCTATTGCCTGTTCAATAATTCTGACCTCCCGGGTTGGTTTAATCAGAGTTACCGATCTTGTCCTTGAGATAAAACCCGTATACCTGATCCTTATCCCAATGGTGCGCGAGTAGATGTCCCTTTCTTCAAGTTCCCGGCATAGCAAAAGGACCATCTCATGCATAAATCCCAGGATTTCTTCGGGGGATACAGAATCTTTTAAAAAAGTATGCTCTCTGCTAACAGATTTCCGTTTTCCTGTCTCCCTAAGGCCTTCACAATCAAGCCCGCGTGAGATCTGTAAAAGCCTTACTGCATGTGATCCAAATATTTCCTGCAGTGCCTGTATATCACACCGGCTGATATCACCAATGGTCCGAATTCCGGCATTCACGAGCACCTGGGCAGATTTTTTTCCTATACCAGGAATTGATCTTACTGGAAGAGGTGAAAGGAAGGATAAAATTTCTGAAGGCTGAATTATCGTAAGCCCATCCGGTTTTTGTTGTTCGGATGCCATCTTTGCATATATCCTGGAGGGTGCAATGCCGATTGAGCAGGTCAGACCGACTTGGTCACGTATCGCCCGTTTTATCTCTGATGCGTGTTGTGCAGCCTGTTCATAAGACTGGTCAGCAGTAAGGTCAAGGAAGGCCTCGTCAATTGAGACCTGCTCAATCTCTCCTGCCATGTCAGTCAGGATCTGCATTATCGTGGATGATACCCTGGCATATGACTCCATATCCGGGCGGATAAAGATGGCATCAGGACATAGATGATATGCCTGTGATATTGGCATCCCTGAGTGAATACCATAAACCCTTGCCTCATATGAACAGGTGCTGACCACCCCGCGACCTGATCCTTTCATGGGATCTGCGCCAACAACAACAGGTAGCCCTGACAAGGCAGGGTTGTCTCGTATCTCTACGGATGCATAAAAGGAATCCATGTCAAGATGTAAAATGATCTTTCTCTCCGTCATCTCCCTGTATACAATATCAGGTTCACATACATCATGTTTGAGCCTTCTTATTCCTCTTATTATGGCCCCTGCGAAAGTGAAGTGATTATTTTTTAGCTGATATTCACTCCACTATGAGAGAAACAAGCATGGATCGGAGATATAAGGAGTTGTCAAAAAAAGCATTTTTCACTTTCACCCTGTTTACCTAAAGCTCATATACCCAATTACTGAACCTGTATAGTGTGCAGAAAGGACCCGGAGTCGCACCCCCCTGAAAACTTTCTCCACCAAACCCCCCACGTGAAAAATATACACTGTCATATGTCCTGGCTCCGGGGGAACAGCTGCACAAAATACATGAAAAATCCCCCCTTTAACCATCCCCCATACAGGTTTTTTTATAATGCACTGCTTCCTGGCAGATAACCGGACTATCTGTATTATCGCAGAAAGTTATGCAGAAATTATAGCATGAGCCAAGAAGAAGAATGCTCTTGAGCTTGCATGATCAATATATGAGATTATTCACAGCCCTGCAATCTGCAGGAATGATTTGAGGATTAACATGAACGAATATATGAGTTCCGGATGCACTCCGGATAAATGCGGAGGCTGCACAGGATGTGGTGGAGAGACGATTGACAAGATCATACTCAGGGTGGAGTGGAAACATAAAGGAGAGACACCTGAAAACCCTGAAGCTGTATCGAAAATTCTGCATGATCTGTCCGGTGAACTCATAGTCTCCGGCGTTGAACTGGTTTATATCAACAACTCTTATGAGGAAGGGATTGCCGAAAACTCATCCGCGTTCTTTATCAATGGGCATCCCCTTTCAGAGATTGTAGACCTCCCGGCAGGGCCCGTGTCAAAAGAACATATCAGGAAAGGGATTTTTCAGGCACTTCTTCAAAATCTCTAAAAGATAACCCTTATCTGATCCCCATTATATATCACCTTCAGGAAAAATCATGGAAAAAAAATTCCTTCCTGAATTCGAAGGATTCCAGATCTTAAAGCAGAACGGAATATCAGTCCCGGAGTACGAGTTTGTAACATCTCACGAGGAGGCCGTAACCGCTGCAGAAAGAATTGGGTATCCGGTTGTTATCAAGGTCGTCTCTCCCCAGGTCATTCATAAATCAGATGCCGGAGGAGTAGCCCTGAATTTATCCAGCCCTGAAGCGGTAAAGGCTGCACTGGTACAGATGGATAACAGGGTGAAAAGCACAGTTCTGGATGCTGAAATATCAGGATACATGGTCGTCCGGGAAGTAGCTGCCGGGACAGAATTTTTAATCGGTGGAAGGACCGATCCTTCCTTTGGGAAGATCATTACCGTGGGAATGGGAGGAATACTGGTAGAGCTTCTCCATGACTTTTCAATGCGGGTACTGCCAGTCTCTTATGATCAATACCAGGAGATGATAAGAGAAATGAGTGGTTATAAACTCATAACCGGATTCCGGGGGAGAAAACCGCTTGATGAAGAGGCCCTTGTGACACTTTTGCATAAAGCAGGGACGATGTTCTTTGAGAATGATGAGATCATCGAATTTGATATTAACCCGGTCATTCTTTATGAGAAAGGAGCTTTTGCCGTAGATGCAAGGATATACGTAAAGTCAGGAGAGACATCAGTGGCAAAACCCCCGGTCATCCTTCCACCTGTCCCGGATATCCTGCATCCAAAATCCATAGCCGTGGTAGGAGCATCCAAAACCCCTGGGAAGGTTGGATATGCAGTTTTTCGTAACCTTCTGAACTTTAAAGGAAAACTCTACCCGGTGAATCCACAGGCAGAGGATATTCTTGGAATTCCGGTTTATAAGACCCTGTCAGATATCCCTGAACCTGTAGAGATGGTAGTTGTGGCAATTCCTGCACCAAAGGCCCCCGAGATCATTCATGAAGCAGGAAAACTTGGAGCAAAAGTTGCAGTTATCCTTACCGCAGGGTTTCGTGAGACTGGTGAAGAAGGGAGAAAACTTGAGGATGAACTTCTCCGGGTGGCACGGGAGACAGGTATCCGGATAGTAGGTCCAAACTGCCTTGGGATAATCATCCCTCCCCTGGAACTGAATGCAACGTTTGATGTACAGTCCCCATTGTCCGGCCAGATTGGTTTTATCTCCCAGAGCGGTGCAATCATCACCACCGTACTGGACTGGTCAATCTCCCGTCGTATCGGGTTTTCTTCGGTTATCAGCGTGGGTAACCAGAGTGATATGGGATTTATTGAATACCTGCAGGTTCTTGACCAGGATCCAACCACATATGCCATCATTCTATACGTGGAAGAGATTCGTGACGGACGAAATTTTATTAAATATGCTTCAACGATGCGGGGAAGAAAGCCGATCATTGCATTGAAATCCGGCTCTTCGGAACGGGGGCAGGAGGCTGCATCATCACATACAGGATCGCTCGCCGGCAGTTTTGAGACATACATTGCTGCATTCAGGCAGGCGGGAGTAATTCCTGCCTTCTCACTAAACGAGGCATTTGACATCGCAAGGCTTGCTGTATCAGAGGGATATCCAAGGGGAAAACGTACCATCATCCTGACAAATGCCGGGGGATTTGGTGTTCTTGCTGCAGATTATGCAGAAAAGTTCGGGCTTGATATGATTAACCTGCCTGATGGAGTTTACGAGGAATTGAACCGTTTGCTCCCGGATCTCTGGTCACATAAAAACCCGGTGGACCTTCTTGGTGATAGTAATGCGGCCAGGTTCGCACGCGTGTTTGACATCATGATTAAATTTCAAAATTTCTGGGACATTGCAATTGTTATCACGGCCCCGGTGGCCATGATGGATCCAAAAAACCTTGCACATGAGATGATCCGTCTATCCAGGTTTACCAGATCCGTGGTCGTGGGTTGTCTCCTTGGAGGAGATTCCATGAAAGCAGCAATCGACATGCTTGGTGAAGCACATATTCCAAATTACCAGGATCTTCAGGACGCATTCAGAGCAGTAGGTTCAATCATCAGCTCCTGCGTGGTTAACGGCTATGAAGAAGAGTGAGTAGTTAAATATTTGAGAGTGGTTTCAAACTCCCCAGGGTGAAATTAATTTCTTTCTGGAGATCATCAAATTCCTGCTGAAGGCGCAGAAGATAGTCTGCATACTCCGCCGGGCCATATGACTCATTATCCCCCGACGGGTTGCGACTCTCATACCGCTCCTCAAGGATAACCAGTAATTTTTTTGCAACGTCAATTGTCCTGTATAACTGTGCAAGCTGGAAGATTTTTTCCTCAGGATAACCAGCGCGCAATGCCTTGCTGATGGTCTTTTCAATGGCCCTGACTTTTTCCAGGGTATTGGTAATGTAAGGAACACATCTCTTTGGAGTGATCGGTTTCATGAGATAATCTTCAATGCAACTGGAAAAGCGCTCTGCCTCCTTGTAGGTCAGGTTTTTTCCAGTCTGCATGATGACAGGAATATTTTTTACTTCGTCGATCTGTTTCAGCCTGGTGAGTGTCTCCCACCCGTCCATCGGCTCCATCATCACGTCCAGGAGGATAAGATCAGGGCGGTAATGGTTATTTAGAAGCTCCAGGCACTCCCTCCCTCCAAGAACCCCCTCGGTCTCAAATCCGTATTTACTGAGCCCAATAACAAACAGCTCATTCAAGGATGATTCGTCATCTACGATCAGCACATTCGGAGGCATGGGAGTACCTTAACAAAACTTGTTTGGTATACAATGCATTAAACAATATCGAGCACCAGATAATGAAAAACGGCCATGTAACATGGTAGATACTGCACCACGATGTAAATTGTCTGGTGCACCTGTCATCTTATTCCGGGTATTCTGATCCGCCAGGTGTTACACAAAAAAATTCATTTCGTTAATTTTATAATTAATGACAAATAACCAATCTAACTCCAATGCGACGGGAAAACGCAGAATCAACATCCCATGGGTCATTACTCATGGTTGTAATCGTGGTTATTGCATGTATTATCCTTCTTGCTTTTCTTTTAGGTTTTTTTAATATTTTTGCAAACAATGACTCGCTTGCGCCACCTCACATAAAAATAATCGGAATAAACCATGGGAAAAAATATGTAAGCCAGGTGATCATTCGATCCTACTCATCCGAAGAACTTGAGAATGATTTACTCAGAGCAAAAATTTTCGTTAACGATGAAGAGCTGCTTGCCTGTATTAATACACTTAATGGCCATAATTTCATCTCAACCAGGCATTTCGGTGTTCAATACATTGGTGGATCTGGGTGTCGCGACCTGTATTTCTCACCCAGGGAGAGCATCATCATCGATCTTAAAAACGGGTATATCAGGCCTGGTGATAAAGTCACACTTTATATATACCAGAAATATGACGGGGAGATATTCTTGCCTTTGCCGACAAATCTCCTTGACAGGCATTACATGGCCCGGTATTTAAAAGAGTTCGTTTATAAAGATATGGAAGGATACAGGCTGTATTCGGAGCACCAGTTCATTGCTTGAATCTGGCTCTCTCCGGTGAAGACATAAAAAAGTATTGTTCATGGACCTTATAGATAAAGTCAAACTGTCCGGGTCCTGACTTTTTCATTAAAAAAATTATTCTTTTTGTGGCTGGTGCAAAACCTTCTCTTCAATACCATGAAGATCGCTGATGAGATGATCAAGGACTGAAAGCACGGCAGGCATAATTGTAATCGCACCAGTAACAGAGAATAACACAGCAATAATGGTAGTAAGTCCAAAATTGCTTATCATGTTAAAGTTAGAGAGCATCAGGGCAGAAAACCCGAAGAAAGTGGCAAACCCTGATACCATAACGGCTGATCCAATCTTTCTGACACTCTCCCTTATCGCATCCAATGTACTTGCAGCAGTCTCACGTTCCTCAAGGTATCGTTCCATGATAAGGATCGTATATTCTGCAGCCACACCAATTGTCATAGAACCAAGACACGCAGTCATTGGGGTATAATCTATATTTAGGATAAGCATGGCAACCGCATTCCAGCCTACAACACAGACAATTGGCACGATTGGGGTTATAGCATGGATTTTCCGATAAACAAGGGCCAAAAAAATCACGATCAGGACGAAGCCCAGCAATGTCATCTCTTCCTTACTCTTGGCAATATCAGAGATCAGCGAGGTAAAGAGATCGAAATTACCAGTTATTGATGCCTTAATTCCCGGTGGCTGAGTCATAAGAACCAGGTCATTGTTCATCTGGTTCTTTAATTCGTCCTGCTGAGGCATTTCAAGTCGTTTTATCGAGAATTCAATCAGGGTCTCAGTCCTTCCATTTACAAACCCATCCCTGATTCCTTCCGGAATCCTTGAAATTATCTGGTCGATCTCATACTGGGTCTTTGGTATTGTTCCATCATTGTAAATTTTTATATAATCCACAATACTGGAAGACCCTGTAATCTCCATGTACATTTTCTCCTCATTCTGTTGGAACATCTCAATCCATTGCAGAACATCGGGGGAGAGAACATTATTGCCCGTTACCATCACCGGAACAGGTGTAGTGGATCCAATTGTCCTGCCTACCTTATCCAGGGAGACCTTGGCAGGCATATCTGACGGAACAAAAGTCCTTTCATTTGTCGAGATTGGAATCGATGAATCCACCTGCAGACCGATAAATGCGAACAGAACAACCACCATCAGGATCGGTACCGGGTTTTTCGCAATGGCTACAGCAGTTTTTGAAAGAAATAAGTCAGCCCTGGTAGGTTTATCTACTCCTATACTGACTTTTGGCTTATATTTTATTAAAACGGCAATAAGGGGAATTCCAATCAGAGATGTAAAGTAACATATAGCAACTCCGATTATTGCAACAAGACCAAATGACCTTATCATGGGAACCGGAGAGATGAACATCGCGATAAATCCCATGGTGGTTGCAAGCATGGCAAAAAATACGGCAGGACCAGTTCTTGTTATAGTCATCCGGACTGCATTTTCAAGGGATCCTTTTCGTGCCTCCTCTTCCATCCTGGCATGGAACTGAATAGCATAATCAATACCAAGTCCGATCAAAACAGGAAACGCAGCAATGACTGCTGTATTGATACTGACTCCGCAAAGACCCATGATCCCAAAGGTAAAGACCAGCCCTATTGCAACTATCAGGACGGGAATGAACCGGTAACTGACGTAGCCGAAGAGAAGACCAAGGACTGCTATCATAAGAACCATAGCGCCCATGATCAATGTTTTCATTGAATTGCTGAGCTCTTCGCCCATTTCCTTTTGGAAGACCGGATTTCCGGTTAACGTAACTGTTACACCCGGGGGAGGGTGAGAGCTGTTAAGAAATGAACGCACATTTTTCATCACGCTCTTTTGTTTCTTATCGGTCATTCCAACATCAAGCCTGACCATCATCATAGTCAGAAGGTGTGAAGGAATGTACCGGTTAAGTGTTTCCGATGGAATATTCTCTTTTAATATCTTGATTTCACCGGTTGAACGGGGTATTACTCCTCCATTTGCCTGCTTTACCAGGTCTGCAATACTTGAGACAGATGTAATATATTGTAAGTTCTTAAGTCCCGGAGTAATTTCATCGATGTATGCGATGACATCAGGAGCCAGGGAATCATTGCTTTCTATAAGAATTACAAGGGTATCATGACTAAAGGTGTCCTCGTAATGTGAAAACGCAATTCCCTTTGGTGTACTTTTATCAAGGTATGTTTCACTCCCCGTCTGCATATTCAGCATCGTCATCCCCACAAGAGAAGCGATGAAGAGAAGAATTAGAGCTCCCAGCACATGCTTTGGCCTGTGCACTATGAGAGATGAAATGCTTTCAAAAATGGAACGCATGGTGGATCTCCATGAAGTTCCTTAAACAGAACCAGGTTTTCTGCGGGTAATGTGATACCTGTAGGCACCACCAATGATCAGTATCAGGACAATAGCAATGAGTATGGGATTTGAAAGTAAAGCTGCCATACCATCAGGTTTTCCAGCAATTACCTGGACCTTGATCGTATCAGATATCTGGCTGTTGTCAAGAGCATCACGGTACCTGATCTCTGAATCAAGTCCGTATATTTTTTCAATTGCATCCTTGGTAGTTGTCATCTTAAACTTTGCAACTGCTGTCTCACCTGGTTTGATATCTCCAAGATAGGCAAGGTCATCATCACTTGAAAATGGATCTACTGCACTGATGCGGGCTTCAGAGCTGTAAGCCGTTGCATCTCCATCATTACGATATTCAACCTCAATTACCTGCTTACTTCCGATGACGGCCTTAGGTGGTTCATTGACCATGGTAAACTTGATCTTTCCACCGACAGGTATTCCGATTTTGGCAGTAGGAGTCTCCATATCTTCGCCATCTGCATTCTGGTAAGAGACCAGAACTTCAAGCGGGTACTCCTGTGGCTCCGCATCCCTGGTTACAGACACCTTGAACTTGGCATTAAACTCCTGGCCTGGTTCAAAGTCGCCAATATACACTGTGCTGTCAACAGGAACCACCGGAGAATTACCAAACCTGGACAATTTTGCTACTGCATTCCTTCCTGTATCAGAACCGCTGTTTTTTAATACAATAGAGACAAAACCTTCGCCTCCTGCATTAATATCTTCAGGAGTAATCTTCACAACGTCCAGGTTTATTGCAGATTTAACAATAAATGGGACATTCAGATTGATCTTGCGATTATTATACCTGTTTACAACGCTGTCTGTTCCTACCTGTTCTGCAGCGGCAAGATAAGTGTATTCAATCTGTACTGGCAGGTTGTACGTCCCTGCCTGACCGTCATCTTTAACCCTGATCTGGAACTTGACCGGCTTGGTTTCAGAACCTGCAATGTCTCCTATCATCTGGGTATCAGATTTTACAAGGATGGGAGCACCATCAGGGAGAAGAGTCACACGCACCATCTTGGCAGTAGATGGAATATCGTCCCGGTCAACAATCCCGGACTGGACCATCTTCAT
>JAAYPD010000012.1 GCA_012520015.1 Methanomicrobiales archaeon | reverse complement strand
TTTTCCGAAAATCTGGCAAGAGAAAGACAGAACATACTGTTTCGTGATATTGCCAGTGCCGGTTTTCCAGGGGATATAAATGAAAATATTGATGAAGCTTTTTCAGCGGGATCAAAAATTGAATTTCAGACCAATATTTCGCATCTGGACAACTCATCTTATCCTGTATGGGTTCAGATAATTCCGCTGACCTCTGACGATAATCCATTGGCATTAATTGTAATCTTCCCGGACGAAGAGGAACAAGAGCCTGAAAGGGAAGATAAAAAGGCCTCAAATATTCCTGATACTATACTTAAAACTTTAATTGATCTGAACCCGTCACCGATGGTATTGTTTGATGAAGACCAGAAAGTGATACTTGCAAACGAGGGTCTTTCTGAGCTCATCGGGGTCTCTTCAGACCAGTTACAGGGACAGAAGTTGCCAGATATCGGTGTGATGGTATATGGTCTTGCAAAAATGGCAGGAGATGTAGAGCTCCTCCCTGACAATGTCTGTATTGAGTCTCCGTTTGGCATGCAATGTTTTTCCGGAATTCTAATCTCAAACAAGGAAGATGCCATCACTCAGTATATCCTGGTCCTCCAGCCTGTAATTGAACCAGAACCCGCCCTGGACAGGCCTGCCATCCAGGAGCTAAAAGGGGAACTGAAAGAGAAGCCTGAAGAAGAGCCGATAGATGAACCGGAAGAAGAAAAATCAATTCAAACTGAGGAGGATTCTGTTCCAGCCGACAAGAATCTACTTCACTTCTCTGAGATTGCATTACCTGGGATGATAATTGAGGATTCAACAATTGCAGAGACCAATCCACCATTTCAGGAATGGAGTGGAGTTAATGAGGATAAATTATCCGAATTTTCGCAGGTCTTAATCTCCCATGCCGTCCAGTCCAGGGAGAACAGTGGGCTGACCTTCTCATCATTATATCCTGCAGGTCTTAAATCATATAGGATAATCTCCCAGCCGGTTCCTGCCAGTCCTGATAAGATAATTCACTGGTTTGTTGATCAGACTGAGGAGCATGAATCCATAGCCGTTCTGAAGAGTCAGATAGAGACACTTACATCAGAGCTTACCTCGGCAAAAAACAATCTTGTTGAGGAACGTTCTTCAATGAAGAACTCTGAAGAGGTCTCTGGTCAGATAGATATTGTAGAGTTTGAATTATATGACGAACGGTACGCGATGGATATTGGAATGGTCAGAGAAGTCGTTGAGATGCTTCCGATCACTCCACTCCCAAGGACTCCGCCATATATCATCGGAATTATTAATTTGAGAGGGGAGGTAACTCATGTCATTGATCTTGCAGTCCTTCTTGGTGAAAGGATTAAAAAGGACAGAACAGGTCAAAAAATAATCATTGTTCCACCTGATGCAGCTCATGGAGACCATATCGGGATTATTGTGGATAATGTTCGTAGTGTTACCGGGATAGGCGTCCGCCAGGTAACGGCTCTTGGTAATGAGGTAAATGAGCGTATCCAGACTAAGATCAAAGGTATCATTAAAGTCTCCCAGGACGATCTTGTTGAGAGAAGTGAAGTTGAGGAGAAGAGAGCTGACCTCGTAATATGGCTTGACATGAAAGAGATATTAAACCAGATGGCAGGCCTGCACAAATAAATAATAATTTTTTAACTGATAATTATGAATAAAAAAATTGTTCCACCTGTATTTCCACAGATCAATGTCCCAAAAGTAAGTGATAAGGGACTTCAGGAGCTGATCCTTGATGTTCAGAAAAGACTGAATATTCAGCTTACCAGTTATAAGCAGGATTATATTAAACGAAGACTTCTTTCACGAATGAACTCGACAAGGTCAAAGGACTTTGTGGAATATCATCAATATCTCAGAACCCATCCTGAAGAAGAAGATAAGCTTCGTAAAGCTTTAACGATTAATGTGACCAAGTTTCACCGGGACCCTGATGTGTTTAACCTGATTGGAAGAGAGATCTTCCCTGAGATCCTCAGGGAAAAGAGGACGATAAAAATCTGGAGTGCCGGATGTTCATCAGGAGAGGAACCATATACTTTTGCCATACTTCTGTATGATCAGTCTAAACCTGGTGCTTTACTAAACAATGTGATAACGGCGACTGATATTGATGAGGTAATACTGAATAAAGCAAAGGCAGGGATATATGAGAAAAATGCACTTGAAAACCTGAGCGAGATACAGATCTCAAAACATTTTGAAAAGACCGATGATGGAAAGTTCAGGATAAAAGATCATATCAGGAACATGGTCAGGTTCCAGGTACATGATCTGATGACCGGTATTCCTGTTGCACGGATGTTTGATGTG
>JAAYPD010000188.1 GCA_012520015.1 Methanomicrobiales archaeon | reverse complement strand
CTCACTTTTCATTCCTGCATATCTCATGTCTGCACCTGCAGGAGGCAGAGAGAAACTGAAAGTAGTCGTGCGTCCTGAATCAACAAAGACCTCGATGGTCTGGTTCTGGTAACCAGGTTTTCCAATCTCAATAATATGCGGGCCTGATTCTATACCGCTCAGAGACAGGGGAGTTACACCGCGCACTTCTCCGTCAAGCAGGACGACAGAATTATCCGGACTGCCGGTGAGCAAAAGGCTGCCACTTGTCCTTGATGAATGGGGTTTTGCCCCGGCAGTATCTGCATCATGTACCGGGATAATTTCACTGGTACTTCCAAGATACTGGGCATTTCCCAGGTATGAAACACGTATAAATTCTGCAGGAGTGTTATTGCCTCTGAAAAATTCAAACCTGCCATCCCTGTCTGTTGCACCTGTACCGATCCGCTCAAATGGATATGCCTGGTCGCCATCAGGTGATGATTCAAGGTTAACACGCTTGTTACCGAGTGGAGAGCCCGTAGAATCAGTCAGGGTACCGGTGACAGTAAAGGAACATCCTTCAGGAGGAGCATCAGGGGTGGTTTTAATCGAGATGGATGTCTCTATTCTGTCTCCAAGTGCCGGCGAACAAAATGATACCATCATCAGGATGAAGATGAGAACCGGGAGATATGCCGGTCGCCATAAATATGTCATTGAATTATTGTCCATATCAGGTTTCATGAACTGATGGAATATTTCGTGGCAAAAACCATGAATATGCCGTTATGAAGATCATATCTGGAGATCATATAAAAATTAAAAGGCAAATCCGGCTTTACCGCTTGTTGGTACAAACTCCGGATCTTCCTTTTCATACTTTATTATTACTGAAGCGAACTCCTCTGCTGCTTCATGTCCCTGGGCGGTTACAATCCTGTCTTTAAAGACGACCGGCTTATTCTGAATGATTGCATCCTCCTTCATCATCTCGCGGATGGTAGGACCTGGTGCCACTGTTGCCACCTTCTTTTTCAGAATACCTGATTTTGCAATAACAATCGGGGCATTGCCAATGCCGGCAACAACCTTCTGTTTCGTATTAAAGATAGTAATTAATTCGATGAGGTGCCGGTTATTCCATAGATGCACCTGTGTTCCTGGCCCGCCAACAATCATAAGGGCATAGTAATCGTCCGTCCCGGATAGCAGGACATCTTCGAAGGTGCGATTTACTTTGGCTTTTTTGCCAAGGACGCCCATGACCACCCCGACATGTGACGATGCAAGTTCATATGTCACCCCGGCCTCCTGAAATTTTTTAATCGGTATCAGGAGTTCCTCATCTCTGAACTTTTCAGGAGGAATCGCGATGAGTACCTTCATACCATTATCACTGTTATCAGAAGAGTATTAACCATATTGAATCCATCGGCTGAAACTATCAAATTCACAGACAACGCTTAGATAATGATGTCAAATCTTAATATCGCCTTCCTGGGTCCTGAAGATCTTGCTAAAGAACTGGGCAAAAAAGGCACTTCTACCGATATAACCTTCTATAACATGAAGAAAGGAGATGTAACCCTCACGGTTATTGAACCTTGCAGGTACCCTGAAAAACTGTCATCCCTGTTTTTTTCTGTATCTCTGGCAGACCTTGCAGTCCTGGTTATTGACTCAATCAGCGCAAAACTTGGGGAGACTATACTGATGCTGAATGCCGCAGAAATTAAGGAAGGAGCATTCATCCTAAGGAATTATATCGACAAAGGTCAGATTGCACCTCTCATAAAAGGCACGGTTCTGCAGCATTATTCTGAGCTGCCGGATGATCCTGTAGTTCTCAGGGAGTGGCTTTGGAAACTTGCCGGAGAGAAGAAGACAGCGCGGACAACAGAACATGGCAGCGTCCCGATCGATCATCACTTTAATGTAAAAGGAATTGGAACTGTCATTCTCGGTTCTGTCATGGAAGGAACAATCCGGCGCCATGATCAGTTAACCGTTCATCCTGTTGGAAAAATGGCCCAGGTTCGTTCCATCCAGATGCATGACGATGATTCAGCCGAGGCATCTGCAGGTGACAAGGTAGGTCTGGCCTTAAAAGGTATAGAGGCTGATGATCTTGATCGTGGATTTGTCCTCTCATCAGATCCACGGATAATCTCATCACTTAAGATAAACGGGGCTGCAGAACTTATCCCTTACTGGCCACAGCCGCTGAAAGAACAGATGATCCTTTATGCCGGCCACTGGATGCAGTTCCTACCCTGCAGGGTCACAAGTGTCAGTGATGACGGTGATTTTCGAAGACCGGTGATCACCCTTGAGTTTGAACGTGAGTTGATCTACCTGCCTGGATCGGTCATCATCCTCCATTACCTTGAGAGCGAGAAACTCAGGATTGTCGGAACCATAAGGATAGCCTCTGCAGGATGACACATCCAGGTCAGCCCCGGTTTTTGCCGGTGACAAGGGAGGAACTTGAGGAACTTGGAATCAGGCAGCCAGATATCATAATAATTTCAGGTGACGCCTATGTTGACCACCCGTCATTTGCACCGGCACTTCTTGGCAGGGTGCTGTGGGATGCCGGTTTTACCGTTGCAATAATCCCGCAGCCTGATCACAAGGACCCTGGTTCATTCTGCACCCTTGGAAAGCCAGAGCTGTTTTTTGCCATATCAGGTGGGAGCGTGGACTCCATGGTGAGCAATTATACTGCCGCACGAAAGAAGCGGTCAGATGATGCCTACTCTCCTGGAGGCGTACCAAAAAGACCGGACCGGGCGGTTCTTGTGTATACTGATCTTGTCCACAGCCTGTTTCCAGGTGTTCCAATCATAATCGGAGGAATTGAGGCCTCTCTCAGAAGGTTTGCCCATTATGACTACTGGTCTGATACAATAAGGCAGTCAATACTTGCCGATGCACCTGCTGACCTCATTGTATATGGGATGGGAGAGACTGCCCTTTGCACCATCGCAAAAAATGCCAGGGCAGGGATGGAGCCTAAAAATATGCATGATATCCCTGGGACAGTCTGGAAGATCCCTCCAAAAGAAGTAAAGAACCTGGACATTCCAGACCTATGCACCCTCCCCGGATATTCGGACGTGAAGGAGAGTCCGCATGAGTTTTGCCTTGCACATTCGATGATTGCAAAAAATCAGAATCCGTTCACCGGCAAAACTCTCCTTCAGCACCACCCAAAAACGGTGATAGTGCAAAACCCTCCATCGTTTCCCCTTAAAACAAGTGAGATGGACCGGGTATATGGTCTTCCGTACCAGCGGGCAGAACATCCATCATACAAGGAAGAGATTCCGGCATTAATCCCGGTCCGATTCTCTGTTATCTCACACCGCGGATGTTATGGAAACTGTAGTTTTTGTGCCATCTCCATGCACCAGGGATCTGTCATCCAGAGCAGGAGTCCGGAGTCCATTCTCTCTGAGATTGCATCATTTCGTAAAATGCCCGGGTTTGCAGGCATAGTCAGCGATGTCGGCGGGCCAAGTGCAAACATGTACATGGATATGTGCCCTGAATGGGAGAAAAGAGGAGCCTGTACAGACAGGGAATGCACAAGCTGCCCGCGATTAAGGTCGGGTATTCATGAATACCTAAGCCTGCTTGATAAAGCAGAACAGATTGACGGAATAAAACATGTATACATCGGTTCAGGACTCAGGTACGACCTGATACCTCCTGACGAGGGCTGTTTAAAGCAAATCCTGAGGCATATTTCCGGCCAGATGAAGGTTGCGCCCGAACATATCACAAAGGCCGTTACAAGGGCCATGAACAAGCCGGATATCAGCCACTTTGAACGGTTCAGAAAAGCTTTTGAGAAGAGCCAGGAGGGAAAAAAGCCAAGACAGTACCTGGTCCCCTACCTGATGTCAGGTCATCCTGGCTGCACCATCAGGGACATGATCTCACTTGCAGAATATCTCCGGGACACTGGTATGTACACAAGGCAGGTTCAGGACTTTACCCCCACCCCACTGACCGCTTCGACCACCATGTATGCAACAGGCCTTGACCACCGGACAGGAAAACCTGTGCATATCCCAAGGGGCAGGGAGAAAAAAATTCAGCGTGCAATACTTCACTGGAAAGATCCGACAAATTACCAGCTTGTACTGGAAGGTCTGACTATTGCAGGGAGAAAGGACCTGGTTGGGAATAAAGCAGGTTGTTTGATTCCTGCCAGGAAAAGCGGGGAGATCATGGCGCCGTCGAAGAAGAACCGGGGTCTTTTGTAGAGACAGGCGGCTCTGGGATCTTCATGCCACAGCTGATACACTCTTCCATCGTGTCTGAGTAGGTCCTGTATGCATCAGCAAGAACCGTAGACTGGGAGGTAAGTCCTGCGACCATGATCGCTTCAAGAATCTGTTCAGGACTCGCACCTTTGCGCAGGGCAGCCTGGACATGGTAGTCGGTGCAGTGATTACACCGAAGAGCTGCAGAAACTGCAAGGCTTATCAGCTCAACAACCTTTGGTTCAAGTGATCCGCTCTTAAGAACGGAATTTTTGTACATGAGATGGGAGATGAGGATTTCAGGTTTTTCTGCCATCCGTTCGAAGATGAGCGGGGCCCGCCCGTAATCTTTGCGTATGGCTTCAACCCAGCTCTGTGCAGTCTCTTCAGCTCCGTTCTTAAGAACTTCCCTGATAATATTCTCAAATCCATTTTTTGGTTTGCCCATGTTATTAGCCTGTCTAAAGGTCTGTTCTGAAGATAAGTCAAACTTACCGGCCGCCCCTCCTATCAGGATAACACTTTCATTTCTGCAGGCGGATCTCTTATACTATGATCAGAAAGAAGAGTTATCTCCTCATGATCCTTGTTCTGGCAGGATGTCTGTTCCTTGCAGGGTGCACGGACACTCCCGATGAACAAAAGCCTGTACCGCCACCACCCACCCCTGGGCCCACAACCGCACAGCCAACCCCTGTACAGGAAGAGACCATAATACCTGAAGTAGAATATTCCATATTTGACGAACCGGTTACAGAACCTCCGGCCGAACTGGATGTATCAGTATCAGCCAGGAAAGATCCGGTATACAATATCGTTACCGTGGTCTTTGATGGTGGAAAAGGGCAGCAGCTTCTCCAGTCCATTGACGTCAGGGTAACTACAGCGGATGGAACCGTAACCAGCCAGCAGCTTCCACCAGGCCGTGGAGCAGAGATAGAGTTCCAGGGTTCAAAGGCTGCTGATCGTGTCCAGGTGGCTGTCTATTACAAGAATGGTGCCTCATATCTTATCCTTGACCAGAAAGTGGGACAGACAAGGGCGGGCGTTATTACTGCAACTCCCACAGTTGCAAGTGCGCCTGAAACCTCCGGAGACTTAATGTTTGACGGTCCTGTAACACAGCCTCCAAAAAATCTCGCAGTCATGGTTGATGTTGACAAGGATCCGGTGTACAGGGTAATCACGGCAACGTTCCGGGGAGGTAATGGCCAGTCCCTTGTTAAATCAGTTCTGGTGCATGCCATGCTCTCTGATGGAACAGGGGTAACAAAGGAACTTGCAAACAATATCGGAAGTATTGCCGAGATCCAGGGAACTGCTGGTAATGACAAGGTGCAGGTAGTAGTCCTTTACAAGAATGGTGAACAGTACAAAATAAGTGAGAAAGTGTTCGGCCCAAGGGGCTGAAATTATCTTTTTTTCCTGCAAATAATCATAATTGCAAGTGCGCCAGCTATTGTGCCGGTGAAACCCGGGCTTTGTGTCGGTTCGGGTGTAGGTGTCTCCTCCGGAGTTAT
>JAAYPD010000187.1 GCA_012520015.1 Methanomicrobiales archaeon | reverse complement strand
TCTGCCGCACCCCGTTCGCCTGCAACGGTTGAGAACCTGACAAATACTTCAGTCTTCTTTCCAATTTCTGAAAAAATTTTTGCTTTTGTGTACCTGGTGATATCATGGGTGACGGTAAACTCACCAAATGCACCAGACCCTTTTGCATGCATGCGCCGCTCAGGAATGACCTCTCTGTCAAAATGTGCAAGTTTTTCCAGGTACCAGACATCCTGCAGCAGCATTGGTCCACGGGGGCCTGCAGTCATGGCATTCTGATTGTCAGGAACTGGTGCACCGGCTGCGGTTGTTAATTTATTCTTTTTTTCCATATCCTCTCACCTGCTCTTTCCCGATCGAGTTAGATAATCTGACTTATACTCTTCCTGAATAGATAGTTTTCCTTTTATCCATGTTGCAGGATCATATCTCAATACCGCATGGTTCTGGATATTAAATGCAACCTGTTACCTTCCAGGATATAATCAGAATGTAATAAGCGGGTTCTTTTTATGCCTTGACTGGACAATTCCGGGAGATTCAAAAAAACCAGGGAGGATACGAAGTCATTCAATAGGTTTCGAAGGATAAAACTGCGAATAAATGTAGTATATCTGGTCAGAGATGCAACACCATAGATATGATTGATCAATATCCTACCGCTTTTCGTACCGATCCTAAACCATCATTTAATCTCATTACCAAAACCTGGTATCCTGGTTTTTCAAACCATACGCTCTTTGACAGTCTTGATGATGATGAGCAGGAATATGCAGAAGAAATATTACTGGATTTCACCGGGTTTGTCCTCTATTACCAGGATTGTGTCCCTGATAAATGGTCTCCGTCAGTCATCGAACAATGTCTTTTGAAGGATTTCCCCCGGAGTCTTGCCCGGAAGGAGGAGTATGATTACGCCACATTCAATGTTCTTCTCAATTTCTTTGCATATCTCAGGGAAGAAAACCTTCTTGAAGGTGCAAATGACTTGTTCAGCCATCTCATCGAAATAGAAGATGAATTTGAGGAGAAAATGAGAGATGTTGATCTCTATAGCCCAAGTAAAGCGTTCGTTATTGTAGCCTTGGAAGAAGGAATAGATGTGAATGATCCTGATGCCTTGCAGGAGTTCTATGTAAAGGTAGGGGCCAGTGAAATGAAGGGGCATAAGCCAGAGATTGTTGATGCCATAAATCAGGTAATCGTATCATGGGTCCTTCCTTTTTCCGATTCACGATATATACCTGCGATTGATTCAGCAACTGGAGACGATGTAATACTTATGACTGGATTACTCCTGGGATCATTGGTTGAAGATATGGGAGTAAAATCTCATGAATGGGACTCAGATAACGTCACGAAATCAATTCAGAAAACACTCATCCCATACCCTCTTCCAAATGATACACGGGCACTGTGTATTCCCATCCTTCATGCATTCTTCACCTATCTTGCGGATGAAAATCTTCAGCTACATGCTCGTGATATTGCCGACTCAATCCTTCCTTTGCAGGAACAGATGATGGCAGAAGGATCAGAAAAAAGTTCGGACCTTGAATTTTTTATGGCCAGAGCCGTTATCAACTCAGGTGTGGATCCTACTGATGAAGCGGCAATAATGGATTTTCTTGACGAAAATAAAGATGCCCTGATGCTGGAATACATGAAGACAAAAAAACCTGAAGAAATAAGAAAATTATTATTCGATAATATCACCAACACAGATTTTTTTGAGGAAGAACCAAGAAAACAGATTGATATCTCTTCAATACCAAAAGCCAACCGGGAATGGTTTTCAATCATTGCAAATATGACAAACCAGTTCTGTGAAGAGCGGCT
>JAAYPD010000186.1 GCA_012520015.1 Methanomicrobiales archaeon | reverse complement strand
GACTTGCAACCCCCTGCACCCTCCCGGTTCCCTGCAGAGGGCCAAGGACATGTCCACCAAGGACGGTGTGATCATACTGAATTGAGATGAACTCTTTTGAACAGATGTTCTTTCTTTTGAGCATCGAAAGCAGTGTCTCCTCAAGGTTTTCCGGAACCTGCGGGAGGGGACCGGCCTTACCCTTTCCTGGGGGAGAGGTTTTAAGGAATTTTACAGGAAGACCATCATGCAGGAATGTAAGCCCCACATCCATAACGATGGTTCCGTTGTACTCGACAACACACCGGCCTGTGTCTGTAAACTTTCCGATGACTGTTGCTTCAACGTCGCGTGTGGCAAGCAGCTCCATGAACTCGTCCAGTTTTTCAGGAGGGACTGCAAGGGTCATTCTTTCCTGTGATTCTGAGACCCATATCTCCCAGGGCGCCATCCCTGGGTATTTTAGTGGAACCTTGTCAAGGAAGACATGGCATCCGTTACATTCCCTTGCCATCTCGGCTACAGAGCAGGATATTCCCCCTGCACCATTATCGGTGATGCTTGTGTAAAGGCAGCGGTCACGTGCCTCGTTTACTATAGCGTCAGATAACTTTTTCTGAGTTATCGGGTCTCCAATCTGGACGGCTGTGACCGGACTTTCAGGGTCAAGGGCTTCTGAAGAGAATGTGGCTCCATGAATACCATCTTTTCCAACCCTCCCGCCTGCCATCACGATATAGTCGCCAGGCCTTGCACATTTCTCGTACAGTTTGCGGACCCCGTCGGTTCTTGGCATGATTCCAACAGTTCCTGCAAAGACGAGCGGTTTTCCGATGTACCGGTCATCAAACCAGGCAAAGCCCTGGGGCGTAGGTATACCTGAACAGTTGCCCCCTGCTCCAACGCCTGATACCAGCCCGTCAAGAATACGCCTTGGGGATAAGACAGGGTTTGCCCTGTTCTCTCCCCGGTACAGGTCAGGGCTGCTCTCCGGGTCTCCAACGCAGAAACCATATATATTTATGCAGGGCTTTGCTCCAAGTCCAAACCCTATGGTATCCCTGTTTACACCAACGATACCGGTCAGTGCCCCGCCAAAGGGATCAAGTGCAGAAGGGGAGTTATGAGTCTCGACCTTGTGGGTGACAAGGTACTCGTCGTCAAAGATTATTCCACCTGAATTATCAGAGAAGACACTGAGACAGATGTCCTTGTCACCTTTTTGTGCCCTGATGGTATTGGTGGCAGCCTTAATACAGGTCTTATAAAGTCCCTCAGGCATGTCATCATCCATGGGAGAGGCAAAGATGGTATGCTTGCAATGCTCACTCCATGTCTGGGCAAGAGATTCGATCTCAACATCGGTAGGTCTCCGTCCTTCAGACCTGAAGTAATCACGGATTGCATGCATCTGTGCCAGGTCAAGGGCAAGCGGCCCCCTTCTCAGCCCTGTACCTGGATCGGCAATACCTTCCTTTCCTATCCTTACAAGTTCTTCATCTTCAGTCTCCAGGTCAACCTCTATGGCGGATGGAAGATCAGGGAGCTTTACGAGAGGAACGACGATGTCCATCCCTTCTGTCCCGTATTCCTTCCTGGTTTTGATATGAACCCGGTTTATCAGTGTATTGGCAAGGGTTGATGAGAGTTTCTGAGCCTGTTCAGGGGTCAGCCTGCCAAGGGCAAGGTAAAGGAGTGATGAGTAAACCCCTTCGCCAGGCCCGAATTTTCTTCCTGTATAATCCTCTATGGTCTGTCGGGCGGTTGTGCCAACATTGTCAGTGACACCTGGCAGGAAACCGACCTCGATAGCCGTATCAAAGTTCGCAATCGTGGCCTTGTCGATGGTAAAACTCTCTACCACCGGGTTTGTAAGCAGGGCGGCGATATCATGCAGTTCGTCTGGTGAAAAATCCCGTAAATTTGTTGAGATGGTATAGACCTCTATCACATGAAGTTCATCAATTGGAAATCCAAGAGAACTAATTCGTTCGGTTCTGACCTTCAGCCTGGGATCTGTATTATACCTGACTTCTATCCGGTGGACGTATGCCATATATACCCGGATAGTACTTGGTTTTTATCCAAGATAAGTCTCAAGACTGACGGTGGGAAAAATGAAAAGTATGACCAGATAAACAGGGGGTCAGGCACGGTCCGCCCAGGGATGAAATAACAACGGAAAAACCCTGATTAATGGGAGAGTTTTTTAATTATCCGGTTTTTCTTCTCTATAGCAGCCTTTGCAGCCCTGTCAACCTGGTTTTTCATGTAATCAAAATCCTGCTCCTCTTTCTCGACAAGTTTTTTAAGCGGAGTATATGCCGCCTCTCTGAACCTGGGGCTAAACTCTTCCTCACGACCGTTCCTGACAAGAACCGGTTCAGCCTTTCCTTCCTCCACCCTCCCGATGATGGAGGACTCAACACCCATCTTTGAAAGCAGGGCCTGAACCCCATAGATCGTCTCAGGCTCTGCAATGACAAGAAGGGCGTCAACAGACACGCCAAGGGGGTCTATCTCAAGCTTGTAAAGCATCCGGTACACATCAGGATCTATAAGGCCGCGGACCTTCTCTTCTTCAACGATGAACCTTAGGCCGGCTGTCTTTGCCATCTCGTGAACATCTCCCCTGAGCCCGCCATTTGTAACATCGGTCATGGCATGAATTGAACCAAGCAGTTTGCTCTTAAGTATTGCATCCGCCGCATGAAGGAAGGTCAGGTTTATCGTCTTTTCAATAACGTCATGATATCCATAGTAAAGGGCGGTTGTAGCAACCGTTCCACCCCCGGCGCCGGTCGTCATTAAAAGCAGGTCGCCAGGTGCTGCCTTCCGGCGGGCGGTAATATGTTCGGCAACGCCCACGGTCCCGACACATCCGGTCATGCGATCTCCTATAACCATGTCCCCTCCTATACGAAGGGTGGAACCACTAACCAGTGGAACGCCGGCAAGTTCTCCGACCGTTGTAACCCCGGCGGTATAGTCAAAGATCTTTGCAACATCACCATCGTCTGCAACATGGATATCAGAAAAGAGCATTACAGGCCTTGCACCCATCACGTAACAGTCACGAAGGGTGGCACGGGTCACATGAAAGCCGGCAAGAAATGGGTAGTCTGAAAGGCGTGAGTGCATCCCG
>JAAYPD010000185.1 GCA_012520015.1 Methanomicrobiales archaeon | reverse complement strand
GGCAAGGACTCATGTAATAATTCAGGTAACTGTGCTGCCATTGATTCGTATGGCAATTTTGTGACGTCAGAAGACAGGTTTACCGCTCTCATCGGGATCAGGGATACGATTGTAGTTGATACAAGTGATGCTCTCCTGGTCTGCAGGAGGGACATGGCTGAAAAGGTTGGAAACCTTGTAAAGGATTTGAAAAAACAGGGCAACCCTATAACTTAAATTCACCGGCTGGTCTACCGGCCATGGGGTTCGTACCTGGGCCTTGAGACTGGTCCGGGTTTTCAGATAAAAAGGCTGACCGTGGAGCCTGGAAAGCGGTTATCATTACAGCGGCATCATCACCGGAGCGAGCACTGGGTGGTAGTTCACGGGACTGCCGACGTGGAGCTTGACGGGAAACATCACTTTATCAGGCCTGGTGAAAGTACCTTTGTTCCTGCTGGTGTCATGCATCGCCTTGGCAATTCCGGAAAGATTCCCTTGGAAGTTATCGAGGTTCAGATCGGTGAGTACCTTCAGGAAGATGATATCGAAAGAACCGAAGATGACTATAAAAGAGTATAGATCAGTTAACCTGATCTTCTGAAACTTCAATTGTTTTTCCTGTTTCAATTATCCTGTACGGTCCGGTGGACTTTACACCATATGGATTGCCTTTTGTGCTGAATGGGAGTGTGAAAGTTCCGTTAACGCTTTTTTGCTGCCATGTGAAGTTTCTGCCCTGGTTTGTGACAATGGGAAGCTCTATTGTTCCTTCACCTGGCAATGTATACCCTTTTACTCGTTCGAAGATTTTTACCTCTTTTATCTCGTAGGACCTGGCAGATAAAACGGTCGTTGGGGACTCATAGATGAGCCGGTAATGACCAAGTGCCGGAATGTCAGTTATCGGTTCAGTTATCTGGTTCGAACCTATTACCCGGTTTTCCGAATTTGCTATCTTTTCTGTGTCATCTAAAGAGAGCTGGGTGGCTTTTCCGATAAGCTTAAAAGTTCCACCGCTCATAGGCCTTTCTTCAATTTCAAGGAGTCTTCCTCCAAGGCCCTGGGTGTATGAACCATCATAAAGATGCAGTTTTACTGCAGTGCTCTCGAAATAGGGTTGTTTAAAAATCTTGACAGGATCATACCTGCCAGTCTGACCAGACTTTATGAAATATCTCTCCTCGTATTGTGGTATACTATCTTTTCCATATCCCCAGAGGGGTAGAGCTGCAAATTTTGAAGTTACGGTGGCATAATCGATGATGACATATTCTGCCCCTGTCTGTTCTGCGTATTTTTCAGCGTCTTCTTCAGATTTTGCGGAAAGAAATCTTGCAACTGGCGGAACATTATCCTGGAAAGGTGATGAAACTGGTATTCTTTTCCCAAGGAAAGTTATCCAGTGACCATAATCCCACCAGGAGAGTATTCCATATGCTTCATCAGGATAACTGAACTCTGTTTTCTGATAGATTTTGTCAAAACCCACCCCGGGATCCGGTGTGTTATCTGAGAGCCATATGAGAGAGTTTGCCCAGTCATTGGACATTGAGATGAGGCCTGTCTCTTTTCCTACAACAACTGCCACGGTCTGAAATGAAAAGCCTGTGATTAACAGTAAGATTATCCCGACGACTGCAATCCCATGGTACGTGATTAGCCCGGGTGTTGAAACAGGAACTTTTTTAGAGCTTTTTCCTGACTGGTAACCTGATGCAATTTTTGAATAAAGGGTGCTGAGCGTGATGGCGGAGAATAAAACAATTACGACACTTACGTAATATTCATATCTGACATGCATCAGGGTTGCATACATGAGGATTAGCCCCCAGACAAGGGATGCCATCAGAGCCGGCTGGTATGAGC
>JAAYPD010000184.1 GCA_012520015.1 Methanomicrobiales archaeon | reverse complement strand
TAATATTCGGCCCTGACACAAATCTTGCCTCATATGTTCAGTCAGTCCTTCCTGATAAGGAGATTATTCCCATACCGGAAGGTGGTCACTGTTATGTGCATGTGAAGTTTGATACTGAAGATCTTAAGGAAGTAAAAGCTGCTGGTATCCCGATCATGGTTCACCCGGAGTGCCCTGCCAGTATCCGTGCCTATGCCGATCATGTCACCTCAACAGGAAAGATGGCGGATATTGCAAGGACCGGGTCTGCATGGTACATCTGCACTGAGGTCGGAATGCTTGACAGATTAAAGGAACTCTGCCCTGATCAGTCATTTATAGGCCTTGAAGAAGCTGTCTGTGCCGACATGAAAAAGATCACTCTCCAGGAACTTATCTCCTGCCTGCGGAATCTGTCAGGAGAAGTAACTGTGCCGCCTGAAGTCATGGAAGGGGCAAAAAGGGCCCTTGAATACATGATTAGTGTCCCATGAAACTCCCAGATCTTCCTTTATCCCTGCTTATCGGATTTGTAGAAGAGGACTGTCCATTTGGAGATATAACATCTGATGCAGTGATCGATCCACAGATCTGCACCGCGGTGATCTCTGCAAGAGAGCCACTCCTTCTTGCCGGGCTTTCTGAAGTGATCCGCCTTTCCGAATGGTATGGGCTTTTCATCCAGTCAAAAAGCAGGGATGGAACCTGCTACAAGGCAGGAGACAGTATTGCTGCTATCAACGGGCAGGTGCATACCATCCTTCTCCTTGAAAGAACCCTGCTAAATATCCTTGGCCGCATGAGTGGAATTGCGACACGGACCAGGAAGATGCAGGATATGGTCTCTGCAGTAAACCCGACATGCCGCATAGCTGCAACAAGGAAGACCGCTCCTGGACTCCGACTCATGGATAAAAAAGCTGCAATGATCGGCGGGGCTGACCCCCACCGTTTCTCCCTTTCTGATGCGGTCCTGATAAAAGATAATCACCGGGTGCTGGTAAGTGCTGATGAGGCTGTCAGGCGTGCTAAGGCATCAGGAGCTTATCGCCGTATTGAGGCAGAAGCTGACACCATTGATGAAGCCCTGATGATCGCAAGGGCAGGGGCGGATATCGTCCTGCTTGACAACATGACCCCTGAACTGGTTTCAGAGGCAGTCTCACTTCTTTCAGAAAACGGACTTCGTGACAATATTATCATCGAGGTATCCGGGGGGATAACCGAAGAAAACCTGGCAGCTTATGCCGCACTTCCGATAGACAGGATAAGCATGGGTGCCCTTACCCATTCGGTTACCAATACCGACTTCTCCCTGGACATCATCAAAGAAGGTTGATATCCTTTCCATCTTCGACAATTATCTCTTCTTTTCCTTTCCAGTGCTGAATCTTACCGATTAACCTGATGGAAGATCCCGTCTTTATTTCTGGAATATCTCCGGCAGACACCGGAATAAATACACTGACGCCGGATACATCAAGATTAACACTCCCTCCCCTGGCATTGTATATGCTTCCAACAACCCCCTCCCATCTTGCAAGGGTCCCGTCTGTCATTCCGGTATGGAAATCTTCTGAGAATTGTTCTTTTCCCATACCATCCAGCATTATCGTTCCTGTCAGGCATACAAAAGTGACAAAGAACAGGATTACGACAGCAACCTTCTCCTGCCTGTGTAATACGAGCATTTCTTACAGGTTTATCATCTTCACCAATGAGCTCTTGGGTGCTTATCAGACCGGGAACTTTTGATAGGATCATCTGCAGATAGAATAAGGAATGAATACCATTCTTATCTTCATCATCGTGATGGCGGCAATATCCATTATAGGAGTCAAATTTAAACTGCCGCCATTTTTTACCCTTGTTGGTGGGGCAGTGGCCTTTGGCCTTATGATAGGGTCAAGCCCTGACACCGTATTTCAACAGGTTGCGCTTGGTTGTGCCAGTATCTTTAACAGCCTTGGAATTCCCATCCTTGCTGGTTCAGTCATAGCAAAATATCTTGCCGAACAGGGGTTGATACAACAGATAGTATCAGACCTGCGGACATTGCTTAAACGACCTCCAACCCTGTCAGGCATAGCAGGCTACCTCATAGCAGTCCCTTCGACCTGTCCGATAACAGCATTTATCATCCTCACACCAGTCATCAAGTTCTTTACATCAGAAGAACGAAAACGTTCACTCCTGATATATCTTGTAGCCATCGGATCGGTCCTTGGTGTGGCATATGTATATCCTACCCCTGTCACTTACACACTCTTTGACGCATTTGCCCCGGATTATTCCCCGCTCATTTATAACCTGGTTGCGATCCCCCTCTCCCTTGCCTTTGTCGGGGCGATGATATGGTATGTCAGGAGACAATGCGACTTTGCCGACATCACCCAAGAACAGGTCGGATACAAAAGGGAGGAAGGGACTTTTCACCTGCGTGCATGGGCTCCGTTCATTGTAATTTTCCTTGCCATACCGGTTGGATACCTTCTCCTTGACCTTACCCATGCAGGTCTTTTACAGTTTATCATGCTTGCCGGAATGGCAACTGCCGTGGCTACTGCAAAAAAAGAAGTAAGGTGGAGTGGCTGGGTACTTGGGGCCAAGCACGGAGGAGTGGTGATATTTGATATCTGTGGGGCAGGGGCTCTTGGGTATATTATTCAGCAGAGCAGCTTTCCAGCCGACGCCTCTATCCTGCTTGCATCATCCCTGCCGATATTCCTGTTCCCATTTGTTCTTGCTGCCCTTATCCAGACTGCCCAGGGATCCAGGATTGTCACGTCATACCTGACTGCCCAGGTTCTTGCAAGCACGGTTATCCCGTCCATGCTAAATCCACTTGCCCTTTTCCTCATGATAATCGGTGGTGCGGGTCTCATCTGCTTTGTAACCGATCCTTACTTCTGGCTGCTTCACCGGACAACCGGCGATGATGTAAAAACGGTTTTAAAACGGTACACATTGCCCCAGGTAATTTTTGGAGTCATAACGTACCTCATCGCACTACTTATACAGTTCCTGATGCCTGTCAGGTAAGCAACCACTTTTTTCCTTGAAGTATATGAACAATGAGCATCAGATGTTTTTGCATGTGTTATCACCGGACAATAATCCCGGTCATACTTGGTATGCTCACGATGACCCTGCTATGCACAGGGTGCCTGGCAAGTGAAGAAGCCCCTGAGGTTGCGTATTCAGAAATGGCATCTCCAGGGCTTACATGGCTGACCACGCCCATGACCGATGCCGCAACAGGGGAGAGATTCACGATTAAAGACCTTGCTGAACTCGGAAAACCAGTTGTCCTTCACAGCTTTGCGGTATGGTGCCCAGGCTGCTCGATGCAGCTTTTAGAGTCGACCAAGCTGCAGGCTGCATACCCTGACAGGTATATTGTAGTTGCACTGGATGTCGATCCAAATGATAATGCTGCAAAAGTAAAACGGCACCAGGAATCCAACAAGTTCAAGGGGATATTTACCGCGGCTCCTGCTGATGTGACAAGAAGTCTTATCAATGCCTATGGACCTGGCTTTATCCAGTCAATTCCACAGACAGTCATCATCTGTGACAAGACAGCAACCTATCTTGAAGACGGGGTCTTTAAGGCTGATAATTTGAAAAAGGCACTGGACTCCCTGTGTTCATGATCCATGGATATTACACCTGAAACCTGGATTATCTCCTTTCTTGCAGGTCTTTACACCCCGCTTGGAGCGATGTGTGTTCTGCCACTTTACCCCGGGTACCTGGCATTTCTTGCAGGGCGGGCAAAGGCCGGAGGGAGCTCAACCCTATCCCTGGGCCTTGCCGTAACAATTGGGGTGTGCCTCTCGATGTTCTCTTTTGGACTGGTTTTTGTTGCCATCCTGAAGATGTCTACCGGCGATGCCCTTGAGATACTTGGACCGGCAATTTACGGCCTGCTTGCTATAATGAGCATTGCGATGATAGCCGGGTTTGATATCAGCAGGTTTTTCCCCATGGTATCAACTCCTGTTGGAAAGACACCTTATATCACTGCCACCCTGTTTGGAGCTTTCTTCGGCCTTGTTGCCCTGCCATGCAATCCTGGGTCTATCATCCTGCTCTTTGCAATCTCGACCACCACCGTGGATTTTATCTCGAATTTTATAAACTTTATCCTTTTCGGGATAGGGATGGCAAGCCCTCTTCTCCTCCTGTCAGCATTGTCAATGGAAAAAAGCAGGAGATGTATCAGGTTTTTTACAACCCATCACCTGCTTATAAACCGGATAGCAGGGGTACTGATGCTCATGGTCGCCCTGTATTACCTGGTTTTCGTGTTCCTTGTAGAACACCTTTAATTTTTTACCTGTGATACCTGCGGTAGAGAATTATTAAAAAGATCATCACTGCAGCAAGGGTTATAGCTTTGATATATTCAGGGTCATTAACAGAAGCTTTTCCGGCTGATGTGCTCTTACTTTTTTCTGCCCAGTCAAGCAGGAAAACTGTGGCAAAATAGGATGCGGCATCCCTGCTATGGATGATGGCTCCTGCCTCCCTGTTAAAACAGGCCGAGTTTTCATTCCAGTTCATACTTGAAACCAGGACTTTATCATCAGCAATCACGCCCTTTGTATGAACCTTTAACAGTCCGGTTTTTTCAGGATAGAGCACCTTCGCTTTTAGTGAGATGTTCTCGCGGGCAGCAAGAGTATTCAGCCAGGTTGTCATCTCGTCATTGTCCTGGTCACCTTCGATGTTGTAATAATACCCGTCCAGCTGTATCCTCACGTCAACCCCCCTGCGGGCTGCATTAATGGCCGCTGCAAGAAAAGGGTTTGTTCCGTTTTTCGGATATTCTTTGATGTAAGCCTGCTGGATCCAGACCCGGTCTGAACTCTCGTTTATCATGTCTGCAATCAGGATACCTGTATCTGGCGAGAAGACCGGGGTTACTATGGCACCTTCAAAGACCATGGGGGCAAACACAGTGGAAAAACTGTCTGTTACAGGAACGTCCCAGGCTCCTTCCCGGCCAGTGGCCTTGTTCACCCCTGTGCATCCAAAATCACCAAGAAAGATATCAGAAAAATATTGTGCCAGGCCTTCGTTATCAAGTACCACCGCCCATCCACGGTTGCCGGCGAATCCTGCATGTGGAAAGGAGTGCTCCTTGAAATTTTCTGTTGTCAGAAACACAAGATGGCCATCAGACACAAGGTACTTTGCATGGTTGAACCGGTATGGCGGATGATCTTCTCCGGTTGCATCCATCAACCTGACATCTGCCCCAGCCATGTTCAGGGCATATATCACTGGAAACTCTTCATGTGGAACCCCTCCAACCGGGCCTCCTTCCATCAGGACTGAAACAGCAACTCCACGATTACAGGCATCACATAAAAGCTCTGTAAGACCTGGATCGGTGAACTCATAGATGTTAAGCAGGATGGTTTTTCCTGAATTTTTGATGACATCTTCAAGCACCTGCCTTGAGCAGTCAGGAGAGACAGATACAATTCCTGATACATTCTGAAAGGTCTCGGGAGTTAACCGGCTTCCCCCGGCCATAAGCACCCGGGGATTCCAGGCTCCATCAGGAGATCTGAAATGTATCTGGCCTGTCCTGGGTTTGAAGTCTTCAGGCCAGGCTACACTGTCCCAGGTTATACCCTGGCAGGTCAGGGTCAGGTCATCTTTTTTATTGCCCATCTGGAATCTGCCTTGGTGTGATACCTGAGGCACGGCAGGGGAACTGTCCAAAATCTCATAAGAAGGGTACCTGCCCCATACCCGTCTGTACTGCTCACCATTTCGCGCTATTGTACAGGACGAAGGGCCAGGTTCAACAGGTGAAAACGTAATGGTTCCTTCCCCGTCTGATATTGTGCATGTTCCCGGGTTTTTGTCCCAGGCAATGGTTACATACTCATCCTCGTCACCGTTCAGCCAGGTATCGGGGTATATTTCAAGAAAATACGGCCCGGCAGATACAGGAACCAGGACCATACAAAAAACAATAAGGATATGGGGGGCGTACATGGGGATCAGATTTTATCTGTCATTGGTACATGAACATACTGGATTGTGTATAGCCAGGACAGGCCGATGCTGATCAAGGTTGGAGGCAGCCTGACAGATCATGCCAGTATGATTATAGGAATTATCAGGGAGAGTGGAAGAGATCTCCTCATAATTCCTGGAGGAGGGATTTTTGCTGATGTTGTCCGACAGAGGGATATCACCGGTACGGCTGCGCACTTTATGGCGATCGCAGCAATGGATCAGTATGGATGGCTTCTCTCTGCTCATGGTTTGCCTGTAACAAGGGAACCGGTAATGGCAGGAGAACCGGTGATTTTTCTCCCTTATAATCACATGGTCAATGCCGACCCTCTTCCCCATTCCTGGGAGATCACGTCAGATACAATCAGTGCCTACTATGCCAGCATGCTCTCCTTACCTTTGCTAATTTTAAAATCTATCGATTATATCAGGGATCCTGACGGGGAGGTCCCTGTGCTTCTGCCTGGCATGGTTACAAGGGACCTTGACCCCGCGTTTATCCCTTATGTCACCAGGCACCATGTTTCTGGTTTCATACTTTGCGGATCTGAACATGCGAGACTTGCAGCATTTCTCAGGGGCGAAGATGTCCCTGGGACCATCTTTGGCAGTACCATTTAAGGTGTTGATGAATAAACCAGATAAGCAGCTTTTTGGAAGTCTGAATATGAGTATAAGAAACTGCACATCATGTAATGGTCCAATGGCAGAAAAGGGCTCTGTAGAGTTCGGCTGTCCGGCATGCGGGGCCACTATACGCCGGTGCTACCGGTGCAGGGAACAGAGTGTCGAGTATGTCTGCCAGACCTGCGGTCTCAGGGGGCCATGAGATATGGGAGACGTTGCACTGATCATCAGGGTGATGCCAGAATCACCAGAGATCAACAGGGAAAACATTGTTGCAGCAATTAAAGAGCAGTTCCCCAAGGTACAGGATATCAGGGAGGAACCGATCGGCTTTGGACTTGTTGCATTAAAGATCGCGCTTGTCGTTCCAGATGCAGAAGGACAGACTGAAGTTATTGAAGAAAAACTCAACGCCATTGAAGGTGTTGAGCGTGCAGAGATCGTAGAATCAACTCTTGTTTAAAAACAAGATCTTTTTATCCATGAATTCAGGGAATTATTAATTATTCCCCATTATCCAGTGCATCAAAGACTTCTTTAGTAATTGTCCTGATCTTTTCGACAGAGATCCTGAAATTTGTCACTTCAGGCGGTTCAATTCTTATCGGAACCGGGTAAACTCCTGTTCTGTTAATCCGCGCCGGAACTCCGATGCAGACATCGCCGATGTTATGAACCTCTGCTCTGATGTATGCTGACACAGTCAGAATCCTGTTCTCATTTCCGAGTATTGTCCTGACAAGCGTTCCTATCGCCTCACCAGGTCCCCATACCGTGGCACCCTTTGATGCAATGATTCGCTGGCCTGAGCATTTCACCTGGGTCATGATCTCATCAATGGGTACATTTGCAAAGCTTGGCAGGTTTGATATCTGTATACCTCCCACCGTCGTGGCAGACCAGAGTGGAACCATGCTTTCGCCATGCTCTCCTATGATACGTGTGTGAACTTCACTCACATGAACTTTGAAGAAAGAAGCTATCGCGGATTTGAGCCTCATTGAATCCAGATGAGTTCCGATCCCAAAGACCTCGTTTGGTTTTTTACCTGAGTACTTCAGGGCCACATGAGTCATGATATCTACAGGGTTTGTGATCATGAGCAGCAATGACTCTGGCGCGATCGCATTGATCTTTTCAGCAAAATCTTTTACAATATGTGCATTTCCAAGAGCCAGGTCGTTTCGCGTCTGGTGTGCCTGGCGTGGGCTGCCTGCTGTAAAGATAATTATGTCCGAACCCTGCAGGTCTTCAATTGAACAACTCCAGCTTACCCTGGTGTCTGTTCCGGTTGCAGCAAATGAATCGATGAGATCGCGGGCAATACCCTCGAGAACTCCATCAGATCCTGGTCTGCCATAAAGCTGAATCTCGTTAACATAGGGGATGCGCGAGATAGAGAGTGCTGCGTACTGACCTACCTTTCCGGTTGCACCAACAATCGCAACTTTAGCCATAAGAATCAGAATATTGGGGACATGTTATCGGTCGACCGGTCATTGCGACCCTTTCCAGAGGGTTCCCTTCTCCACCCCGCACCCCTGTGGGCGCCGAATGTTCACGGTAAGTCTGCTCCCTTCCGGGCCTGAACCATTCCCCGCGACAACAGGTCGTTCCTCCCTGCGAAGGTGTGATACCTGGCCACCGACCTCACTGGACAGGGTTTCTACGTCAGAAACACGACAGATACAGGCCGTATGTACCAACCTTCCTCAAACTTCGCCCCCTGCATACCGACGGTTTCAGGTCATAAGTGACGCCGATCCACCCGGGCTAGTCCCCATAATTATGCTGCATCTACGGGATAAAAACTTCCCCTCCAACATTTTCCTTCCATGCTGCCAGGAACTGATCATTTTTCCTGAAGGCCTCTTTATTAAAAGGGTCAAATACTGTCAGTCGCTTGCCGTCAGGCAGATATGGTCCAAGAAATTCGTAAGATCCATTATACAGCTGAATTGAGATCCCTTCTCCCTCTGCTTCACAGATAAGGACGGGCTTTCCTGACCAGACCCTGGGTCTTTGTTCAATATCTTCGACAATATTAATCCTGCTGATTCCAAGTCTTCTCTGGTTAACCCTGATGGTTTGTATCGCGCTCCAGACCGATGCATGCCAGACATCACACATTACTATCCTTGGAACACCAAAATGTGCAGCAGTAATGCCAAGTGTGCCTGGCCCGGCGCATGCATCAATAAAAACATCGGGATGAAGCCTTCGGACCTGTCTTTCAACACTGGTAACCTTGGGATCGATCCCCTTTGGAAACTCGATATGCATGTCAGACTGTTTTTTTATGACGAGT
>JAAYPD010000183.1 GCA_012520015.1 Methanomicrobiales archaeon | reverse complement strand
TACTCCTGGAATATGGCTCATTTCTGCATGTGCTTATTCGAATCAGTTATAAAGATCAAGGATGATTACTGATATGGTGATAACCGTGACCGAAGCAAAAAAGGTCAAGGCTGGCGACAAGGTCGGCCCGGGAAAATACGTCTGTATCGATTGTGGACATGCATTCGAGTTTGATGAGGCAGAGCAGGATCTGCGAAAATGTCCTGCCTGTGCATGTGAGATGTACAACTGCCTTCCCATGACTCATATCCGTTCTGATGTGAAGTCGCCTGAGGATGTAATCAATCCACCAAAACGGTAACCCTCGTTTTTCCCTAATCCGGCTTTGAGTCTGGTAACGCATGTTGAATAAAATTGGAGAAGGAGAGTATAGAAAATGGTAAACGTGTCTGCAGAAGGACAGATCTTCGAATGTGAGATCTGTGGCAATGTCGTACAGGTCCTTGAATCTGGCGGAGGGGAACTCATCTGCTGTGGTGAACCGATGGTTCTTCAGGAGTGAAGTAAATGTCCTCCGGAATGGATGATCTTGAGAAGAAGATCGGAAAGGTTCCAAAAATTTTTAAAAGGCTGGCAGAGACCGACCCTGATATGCATGAAATGATCCTCCGCCTTGACCAGTATATCTGGGATGATGGAGAATTGTCCAGGAAGACGAAGAAACTCATTGCAATTGCTATTGCAGCTTCCCTTAGGGATCAGCATGCGATCAAAGCCCAGATGGCTGGTGCAAAAAATCTTGGAGTTACCAAGGGAGAGGTTGAAGAAGCACTTCGCGTTGCATATCTTCTGGCCGGAATGCCTGCTTATGTTAACGGAAAGGTAATTGAAGAAGAGATAATGTGATGTTATATGTGTTATGAAGAAGAAGATTGTAATTGTGTCGGACTTCCGATCCTGGGAGAACCTGCACCTGATTTTGAAGCAGTAACAACCCATGGCAAGATGAAACTCTCTGACCTTAAGGGAAAATGGGTAGTTCTTTTCTCTCATCCTGCAGACTTTACTCCTGTCTGTACAACTGAATTTATTGCATTTTCAAAGGCTGAAGATGAATTTAAAGCTCTGAATGTGCAATTGCTGGGTCTATCCATTGACAGTGTACATTCCCACCTGGCATGGGTCATGAGTGTCAAGGAGAAGATGGGGGTTGAGATTCCGTTTCCAATCATTGCTGACCTGGACATGAATGTTGCATCCTTGTACGGTATGGTTCATCCTGGTCAGAGCTCAACTGCCGCGGTAAGAGCGGTATTCTTCATCGATGACAAGGGAATTTTACGGGCAATGATCTATTACCCGCTCAGTAATGGCCGGTATATCCCGGAGATCATAAGGCTTGTCAAGGCACTTCAGACATCTGACAAGGCAGGAGTAGCAACCCCGGCAGACTGGCAGCCAGGCGATAAGGTTGTTGTTCCTGCTCCTGCAACAGCTGAAGATGCAAAGGTCCGTCTCTCCCAGGGATACGAGTGTAAAGACTGGTACCTCTGCTTTAAAAACCTCTAATTTTTTTATGAAACCTATCCGGGTACTTGCTATCGCAGGAAGTCCACGCCGGCATGGCAACTCAGAGATCCTCCTTGACTGGGTCCTTGATGAGATGAAAAAGGATCCTGATGTCAGCGCTTTAAAAATTGTCCTCAATGATGCCGATATCGCTCCATGCCGCGGATGTAATGCATGTGAAAAACTCAATGCCTGCATCAATCATGATGGAATGGATCTTCTTCATGACCAGATCCTTGAGGCTGACTGCATCATCCTTTCCGCACCGGTCTATTGCATGAGTATCTGTGCCCAGGCAAAGGCCCTTGTTGATCGCGCCCAGGTTTTCAGGTCAAGAAAATATGTCCTTAAGCTGCCTGTAGTCCCCCCGGAACGAATAGGTAAAAGGTTTGGTATTTTCATCTCAACCGCCGGACAGGACTGGGATCATGTCTTTGACGCTTCAATTCCGGTCATCAAATGTTTTTTCCATGTAATAGAAGTGAAAAACCGTGACCTTTCATACCTGATGATTCGTCATGTCGATGAGAAAGGAGCGGTTAAAATGCACCCAACCGCAAAGGAGGATGCTTTATCTCTTTCCAGGTCAGTATTACTGACAATGAAGGAGCGGTTATCCTGAAAGATACGGTCACGGTAATCGGGCTCTCCGGTAGTCCAAGGCGGAGAGGGAATACAGAGCAGCTGCTTGACCGGTTCCTGGAAGGTGCATCTGATGCCGGGGGGATTGTCGAGAAAGTGATCCTTTCCACCCTTGAATACTCCTCCTGTAGAGGATGTAATGCCTGTCATAAGACTGGTTTCTGTATCATGGATGATGCAGTAGTGGATCTCTATGAAAGGATGCTTGCTGCTGACTGTATTATCATAAGTTCACCCATCTATACCATGGGAATTACAGCAGAACTGAAGTCTTTTATCGACAGGGCCCATTATCTCTGGGTCAGGCATTTTATGCTGGGATCTCATGTCATCAGTCCGGAGGAAAAAAAACTCCGCCGTGGGTATTTTATCTCGACTGCAGGTATGGACCAGGTAGATGTCTTTGATACTACATACCCAATGATGAAGGCTCTCTTTAATATCCTGGGATTTACCCATTGTACTGGTTACTTTGCCTCCAATATGGACGGATATGGTGGTATTACCGGCCACCCGACTGCTCTTGATGATGCATATCGGATAGGCGCGAGTGCAGTCACCGGAATTATGGCCGGACACCCCTGCCCGGAGCTGACAAAACGTTAACCTGACTTCGTTCACTTTCACCCCGTGGGGTTAATCATTTATAAGCTCTTTTGATGACCTTGGTGTATGGCAGGGGCTGGTCTTGCAGGTATAGGAAGGAGATGGCAGGAGAAGATCATCGCATCACCCGAATATACCAT